>JACQXF010000011.1 GCA_016208855.1 Nitrospirota bacterium
GCTGATTTTCTGCTATCATATTCTTTATCCGGTTTATTTTCTCGGAAGATATTTCGTTCCCGCATATCACCATGCGGATAATTTAACAAATAGATACCCCCGGTGTCCAGTCAGAAATGTGGAACATGGTAAGTTTACTAAGGGGGAATTAGCGACTCCTTTAAATTATAGACTAAAGAGCTCAGGGGTCAGTATCTCTTATCCTCAACCTTATCCTTCCAAGCTTTACCCGGGCGGCCAGTGCATTGCCCTGCCTGCAAGGAGATGAAGGTGTATGTGATACACTGACTGCCCTGCCTCACTGTTACAGTTCAACACAAGCCTGAAGCCCCTCTGCGCAACTCCACGCTCATCAGCTATCTTATTGGCAGTTTGAAACATCTGCCCTACTAACTCGTTATCTTCTGCTTTTGCCTCAAGTATAGTGTCTATATGCTTTTTAGGCACAATGAGAATGTGTATTGGCGCCTGAGGATGTATGTCCTCAAAGGCATAGACGCTTTCATCTTCGTACACCATTTTTGAGGGGATTTTTTTATCTATAATCTTACAGAATATGCAATCCATCGTCTCCTCCTTACATTGCCTTTCTGTATTTGCTGCAAAGTTCGTCAAGGTAGGCCTGAAGCTCCAGCGGCTTAGGTAGTTTATCAGGCATGGCAACATCTAAAAGGCAGGCGTTGGTAATCTTTTTTATAAGGCTCAACGGTGCGTAGTTAATTATCTCTTCAGGTAATGACAAAGGAGCATTTTCTATTACTAAGCCCTCTACATACCACGCATCTTTTAACGGCGATATTCCTGCGCACTCCCTTCCTTTAACAGCAATTGGCGTTGCACTATGTGATAAAGCCAGCGCTGAGATATCATGCCTTAGCTGCTGAAGCCCCCTTATAGATGGGTTTGAACATAAGCCATGACGCCCCTTTGTAATGGGCAGGAAGCGGAGATAATTAACGCCTGAACAGTAGATTATCGTATTGTTTTCTCTGCCTTCATCAGACCTTACCGTAAAATAGAGGAATTCATTTTTATATTCAAGGTTCATCTTTCAATACCACTATTAGAACATGGGGACTGATAAGCTACCAAGCTGTCAAGCTGGTAAACAGATTAGCAATATTTTATCATAATGCCTTATTATATTACCCATGCGAACATACACAATAGAAGAACTTAAAGACGATGAGAATTTCCTTAAGAATATCCGGTGGGATATCACGCCAAAGAAGTTTTTAAAGCCTGCAAAAACAGATAAGATTGACGGCGTTATGCTTTATGTTGAAACCGGGGGTGAGCACCCTGTGCTAATGATTATGAAAAATTATTCCCTCGGAAGCGTAACAGCAGGAAATATAGAAGGCATCCCAAACAATTTAATAGATGAGTCTGCTTCTTCTCCTGAATGTATTAGCGGCATGTGTCCCTTAAGCACTGCCCTTCAAGGATGGCTTAAAAAAGAATTGGGATTACTAAAAGATTAGCCTGTTGACTCTCTTAGCCACTTAATATACTCTTCTGAGCCATCTACGATAGGTAGCGCAATAATCTCAGGAGTGCTGTAACTGTGAAGCTCTTTTACCTTCTTTGAAAGCGCATCAAAAAGCGCCTTTTGAGTCTTTGCTATCATGAGGACTTCTGAATCATCCTCAATCTTTCCCTGCCATAAATAGATAGAGCGTATATTTTTTACAATATTTACACACGCTGCAAGCCTTGCATCTACAAGCTCCTTCGCAATCTTAGCCGCCTCATCTTCATTTGATGTTGTAATAAATACTGCTATTTCACTCATCACTTTACTACCTCTGTCCCTATCCCTTTTTTGGTGAATATCTCAAGCAGTATGGCATGGGGAACTCTGCCGTCAATTATATGTGTCTTTTTAACTCCTGCCTTAAGAGCATTAAAACTTGCCTCAACCTTTGGCAGCATCCCGCCTGAAATAATGCCCTTTGAGATAAATGATGTTATTTTCTTTTTATCTAAGGCTGGCATTAACTTATTATTTTTGTCTTTTATGCCTTCCACATCTGTAAGGAGTATGAGCTTTTCTGCCTTAAGCGCTCCGGCAATTGCACCGGCAACAAAGTCCGCATTGATGTTAAGCGTTGTGTTTCTTGCGCCCATACCCAACGGGGCAATCACAGGAATAAAGCCGTCTCTTTCAACAGAAATTAGTATCCCTGCGTTTACCTTTTCAACCTCTCCGACAAGGCCCAGGTCTATTATCTCTGAGACGCCTGTCTCAGGAGACAGCTTTCTGACCACCTTCTTTTTTGCCTTTATGAGGCTGCCGTCTTTACCGCTTAATCCTATGGCTCTGCCGCCGTGGGAATTTATCAGGGACACAATCTCCTTATTAATAAGCCCTCCAAGCACCATCTCCACAATATCTATAGTCTCCTTATCAGTAAACCGCTGGCCGTGAATAAATTTCGGCTCCTTGCCCATCTTTGCCATTACCTTGTTTATCTTAGGGCCTCCGCCATGAACTATCACACACTTTATCCCGATAAAATTCAGCAATACCACATCCTGAGCAAAAGCGTCTTTAAGCTTCTCATCCACCATCGCAGCTCCGCCGTATTTTATTACAAAGGTCTTTCCGTAGAAATTTCTTATATACGGCAGCGCCTCCACAAGCACATTGGCCTTCTCAATTATTGCCTTCATAGCGTTCTCCTTCCTATTCCCAGCAGCTCATCTATCTTCGTCTTTATATCCTTTGTCTTCATAATAGTTGTTCCAACAAGCATTGCATCCACCCTTGATGACTCAAGCATCTTAACATCTTCCCTTGTACTTATACCGCTTTCGCTCACAATAATCTTCCCTGAGGGGATATCCCTTAGAAGCTCAAAGGTTTTATTGATATCTATCTTTAGTGTCTTTAAGTCCCTGTTGTTTATTCCAATTATCTCAGCATCAGAGCGCAGCGCCATATCAAGTTCTTTAAAATCATGAACCTCCACAAGCGTATCAAGGGAAAGCTCTCTCGCAAGCCCCTGAAGGTCAATAAGCTGCGCCTTCTCAAGACAGGCTGCTATTAAAAGTATAGCGTCTGCGCTATTAGCCCTTGCCTCATACACCTGATATTCATCAAATATGAAGTCTTTTCTTAGAAGCGGCTTTTGGGTTATCCTTCGCGCCTCTTTAAGATATGTAAGGCTTCCCTGAAAGAATTTCTCCTCTGTAAGAACCGATATGGCAGAGACCCCTTCATTTTCATTATAGACAGATGCGATGTCTGACAGATTAAAGTCTGCCCTTATAAGCCCTTTTGAAGGCGACGCCTTCTTTATCTCAGCAATAAGCCTTAAAGGGGCGTTCTCCTGCCGTTTTATGGCTGATTTAAAAGACTGCGTCTGAGGGGTGTCTTTTATCCTTGTCTTTAGTTCCTGCAAGGGGAGTGCGCTCTTTATTCGTTTCAGGTCTTCCCTTTTGTGTTTTAATATCTCTTCAAGTACGCTCATTTATATGAAATAATAAGGAAAGAGTCGTTCTTTTTCAAGTCTGAGGGTTTACAAAAGAGTCTCTAATTGTTAATATCTTAAGGTCTGTTGTTAGTGAATGGCATTACAGAGAACGTAACATTATCTATTACGTTTATATTAGTAAAGAAATAAGGCAGAATGAGTTTTTTTACTAACCCCTAATCGCTGTTTTCCTGCCTCTCCGCCATAGCGCCCATAGCTCAATTGGATAGAGCGCCGGACTACGAATCCGTAGGCTGGGGGTTCAAATCCCTCTGGGCGCGTTAACAAATTTTGCAGGGCAAAATTTTCAGTTCTTAGTTTTCAGTCCTTAGTTCTTAGTTATGAGCAAAGAAGTATGTGAGGTATGCAAAAGACCCTCTGAAGAATGCACCTGCTGTCCTGAATGCGGCCATATATGCAGCCTTGATTACGGAGAACCCTACTGTCCTGTATGCCTTCCTGAAAAAGACCCAGACAAACGCTTCATGCGTCTTGCCTTAAAAGAGGCGGAGAAGGCATTTCTTAAAGGCGAGGTTCCTGTCGGCGCTGTGCTTGTAAAAGATAATTCCGTTATAGCCCTGACACATAATACAAGAGAGACTCAAAACGACCCCGCAGGCCACGCAGAACTATTAGCGCTTAGAGAAGGCGCTTTCAGCCTTAACAGATGGCGGTTAACAGATTTAACCCTCTATGTAACAAAAGAGCCCTGCGTCATGTGCGCCGGCGCAATGGTCAATGCAAGACTTGGAAGGCTTGTATACGGATGCGAAGATACTAAAGCAGGGGCGGTCAATAACCTCTACCAAATACTTTCAGATAAAAGGCTGAATCATCAGGTTGAGGTTGTATCAGGCGTCATGAAAGAAGAATGCTCCTCTCTGCTTAAAGAATTCTTTAAGAAAAGACGCGATGAAGCTTAACAAGAAACACGTTATTAGCTGGACGCTCTTTGATTTTGCAAACTCAAGCTACTCTGCCGTTATATCTGCGGTCGTTTTTCCTGTGTACTATGTAAACACAATTATTGGCAATGAAGCAGGAATTGGGGACATATGGTGGGGAAGGGCAATATCTCTAAGCATGGCAATAGTGGCCTTAAGCTCCCCATTTCTTGGAGGAATTGCAGATTATGGAGGAATAAGGAAAAAACTGCTTCTGCTTTATACATTAATCAGCGTGCTCTGCGTTGCATCCTTTACTATCCTTAAAAAAGGCATGCTCTTTGAGGGATTTTTTCTTATAGCAATGGCTAATATTGGCATGGAGGGAGGGCTTGTATTTTATAATTCTTTTCTGCCGCGGATAGCCGACAGACAATATCAAGGCAGAGTGTCTTCATGGGGATTCGGCATAGGTTACGCAGGCTCTATTCTTTCCCTTCTCCTTGCGGTTCCATTAGTAGCTACTGGACGCTTTGACGCTGTATGGCTGATGGTGGCTGCATTTTTCCTACTGTTTTCAATGCCGGCATTTATCTTTCTTCCCCCTGATATTAAGACGGATTCAGCTATTCATGCAGGCATCAAAGGCTTTAGATATGCAATTGAAACATTAAAAGAGATCTGGAAGGGCAGGGAGTCAAAGAGATTTCTGATTGCATACCTTATATATGAAGACGGCGTAAATACAGTAATAGTATTTTCAAGCATATTTGCAGCCACTACGCTTGGATTTAGGCATCAGGAGTTGATAGGGCTGTATCTTTTGGTTCAGGTCTCTGCGCTTCTTGGAGCCTTCCTGATGGCAAAGCCGACTGATGCATGGGGGCCTAAAAAGGTCTTGGACTTGGCACTGTGCAGGCAGCTACAAGGGCATTTTATGCGCAGTTTATCCCTCAAGGGAAAGAGGCAGAATATTTTGGGGTCTATTCACTTGTCGGCAAGTCTTCGGCAATATTAGGGCCTCTCGCCTTTGGACAAATATCTGCTGCATTTGGCAGCCAGAGGCCTGCCATTCTTTCCATCGCCCTGTTTTTCCTTGTCGGCATGATAGTCCTTAAAAACGTCAGGGGCGGAGGGCCGAATATAAGTAGTTAGCAGGTCGGAATATAACGAATTATTTCCTAAGCAAAAAGTCTGGCAAATTTAGAATTTATTAATTACACTTTCTTATTGTAAACTATCTACTGCCCTTGCAGAGATGCCAGAGCAGTTTAACGAGGCGGGCTTGCCTGTTTGCGGGTTCGTCCAAGACGGAAAAACTGGTTCTTTCTCAAACTGAGTGGGTAAAGTCCCTCTCCCTTGAGGGGAGAGGGGTAGGGAGAGGGTGATTAAATCAATGGCAAAATGGTTAACGCACCTTGCAAAAGGCCTCAGAAAAAGATCAACGGATGTGGAGCAGCTATTATGGAGCCGTTTACGGGCAGGCCGCTTTGAAGGTATGAAGTTTAGACGCCAGCACCTTATTGGGCAATATATCGCCGACTTTGTTTGCCTTGAAAGAAAGCTAACCATTGAATTAGATGGCGGTCAGCATGCGTTGCCGGAGGAAATTCTGAAAGACAAACAAAGAGATGTTTGGCTGGGAAAAGAGGGATATACTGTTGTGCGTTTTTGGGATAATGAGGTTTTGACAAATACAAGAGGAGTGCTTGAAACATTAAGGGAGAGGCTTCATAGGACACCCTCCCCTCAATCCCCTCCCCTCAAGGGAGGGGAAGAACTACCCACACAAAATGAGAAAGAACCGAAAAACTGTTATGGAGAGGTGCCAGAGTGGCTGAATGGGGCGGTCTCGAAAACCGTTGTGGGGGTAACTTCACCGGGGGTTCAAATCCCTCCCTCTCCGCCATGAAAAATGTGTTTCGCACATTTTGTAGTAGTTAGAGGTTCAGGATCGGAGATTAGTAAAGAAGTAAGGCAAAATGAGTTTTTTACTAACCCCTAATCCCTAACAACTAATCGCTGTCTTTAATGGAGAGGTGTCCGAGTGGCCGAAGGAGCACGACTGGAAATCGTGTAGGCGTTAACAGCGTCTCGAGGGTTCGACTCCCTCCCTCTCCGCCATAATTTTTTTGCAGTAATTAGTAGTTTAGAGATAAGAGGACTTTTAGTTACTACGAACTAACATAACAAAGCCTCATAGTCGTCATTCCGGGCTTGAACCGGAATCCAGTATTTTCCTGATGTTTCTGGATTCCCGCCTTCGCGGGAATGACAAAAAAGGTGGCTTTCAATATGTAGTTATTAGTAAAAAGCCCTAAATGTCCCCACAAACTTATCAAAAACACTAAGGTATTCGTCAAAATAGGCTGGAGTATTTCTATATATAATCCCGTAGCCCTTATCCCCTTTTTTCAGAAATATATACTTAAACATATAGTTGCCTGAGATAACCAACTCAACGGCATCAATTCCATCTACTTTTATTATCTTCTGTGAAAGCTTCATTCCTCCGAATTCTGCAACTGCCTCATTAGCATGGATATCGAGGGATTGGGTCTTGCCAACCTCATCTAACCAATATGAATTTACCCCAATTATGCCATTGCTTTTTTTATGCCTAAAACTTATCTCATACATAGTATTTGATTTCTTAACACCGTATTGAACCCATGTCTGCTGACGCACAACCTCCCAGTCACTGTCTAAGAGGGTAATATTAAAGTAATTCTCAAGATAAAACTGATTTCCTTTAATTTCCCCGGTAGTTGTTACGCATGCCGTGAGGAACAATAATGTCAGCAGCAGTAAAGATAATCTTATGCGTTGCATAATAAGCCTCCTTTATTATTTTAAAACTTGTATTGCTCTATCCATTACTACTTCTTCCTCTGTTTCACTTTCAACAATAATGTCTGGTGTCAGTCCTATCCCTTCAACAGATCTGCCGTCAGGCATAAAGTATTTTCCAAGCGTAATATAAAGACCCGTACTATCAGAGATCGGCAAAAGTGTTTGGAACGTACCCTTACCAAAAGTTTTTCTGCCAATAACCTTAGCCCTTTTGTGAAATTGCAATGCCCCGGCAAACAACTCGGATGCACTGGCACTGCCTTCATCTACAATAATAACAAGCGGCCATTTATATGTCTGTTCTTTATCTGCCTTAAATTTTACTTTATAGTGAGGATAATTGCTGTCAAGAGAAGTTATTACGCCAGAGCCTATAAATAACCTTGAAAACTCAACACATGAGTCCAAATCACCGCCTGGGTTGTTTCTCAAGTCTATTATTAAGCCACTTAAAGGGCCATTCTTTGCTTCCATCTCCTGAATTGACTTCTTGAAATCAGATACAGTGCCTTTATTAAAAAGGGCAATTTTTATGTAGCCGTAATTCCCTTCAAAAGCTTTCCATTCAATTATTTTGGGCTTGATAAATTCTCTTGCTAAAACAAAATCCATACGGTTATCTTTATCCCTGAGAATAGTCAGCGCTACTTTGCTGCCGGCAGAAAACCCCGGCGCCCTGAGAAGCCGCATTGCCTCAATAAACCGCATCTTACTGACAGGTCTTCCATCAATATCAATAATTATATCCTTTGGCTTTATCCCTGCCTTAAATGCGGGGCCGTCTGATTCAACGGATATAATCTCTATATTATTATTGTCTGTCCTTGCAACCTGAATGCCAATTCCGACATATTTATCTTTACCGTTTTCGATAAAACTACCTATCATTTCAGGAGGCACAAAAAAACTATACCTGTCTAACGCCTCTGTCATACCCTCCAATGCCGCATAAACAAATCTCTTCTTCTCTTTATCATCCATAGAAACAAATTGAAGAATAGACAGGGCATTTCCTAATAGTTGGATATCGTTATATGAAGCTGTCGGCGGGTCGTATTTAACTGTTTTTTCGTCGGCAAAAGCATAAGAGGCAAGGCACAATGTTAACAACAAGATACAGGCTATAAGCTTCATCTAACCTCCTGCTAATATATGAAAATTATATTAGCAAATATATTTCCATGAAACAATGCCAAAATAAAAAGGATATATGCTAAAATAGTTTTCAACTTAAAAAACTAACTTTTATTTACTATTCACTAATTACTGCAGTTAATTGTCAGGCTTTCGGGCCCTGTGCGACAGGGCGCTGTGAACTCCGCCAGGTTCGGAAGGAAGCAACGGTAAGCAGTTGCGCTGGGTGCCGCAGGCAAACCTGAAAGCCTGACTTTATAAAGACAGTTATTAGTTGTTGGTATTCAACAAGAAACCAAAAATAATACATGTTTTATAAACTATTCACTATTAACTATTCACTATTAACTGGTTTATTATGAGCTACCTCGTTCTTGCAAGAAAGTGGAGACCCCAGAGCTTTGATGATTTGATAGGGCAGGAGGCTGTTGCCAGAGCATTAAAGAATGCAATTGCGGCTGAAAGGGTGGCCCATGCCTATCTCTTTTCAGGCCCGCGCGGCATAGGCAAAACATCCGCGGCAAGGATACTGTCAAAGGCGCTTAACTGCTCTAAAGGGCCCACTTCCGATCCCTGCGGCGAGTGCATAAACTGCAAGTCAATAACTGACGGCTCTTCAGTAGATGTCCTTGAAATTGACGGCGCATCAAACAATAAAGTTGAAGATATAAGGGAGCTAACAGACTCGGTGCAGTACGCGCCCTCATCCTGCAAATATAAGATATATATTATTGATGAAGTTCACATGTTAACCAAAGAGGCCTTCAACGCCCTCCTGAAAACACTTGAAGAGCCTCCGCCGCATGTTATCTTCATCTTTGCCACAACAGAGCCTAAAAAACTGCCTGCCACGATACTTTCGCGCTGCCAGCATTATGCGTTTAAAAAAATACCAAAAAACAGCCTAAAAGAACTCATAAGAAAAATCTCAAAGACTGAAAACATTACCATAAAAGACTCTGCCATTGAGATGATAGCAAGGGCAGCAGACGGCGGGATGAGAGACGCGCTCACCATACTTGACCAGGCCACTTCCTTTAGCGATGACATAGGCGAGGCTGAATTACAGTCTCTTTTAGGCCTGCCTGAGGCTGACATAATACTGGGGCTTTCAGGGGCAATCGTTGAGGGCAATGTCTCCCAATGCCTTTTGATAATAAAAGACCTCGTTGACAGAGGGCATGACCTCAGGCCCTTTGTTAAAGAACTTGTAGAGCATTTCAGAAACTTGGCAGTTATAAAGATAGCCGACAGACCTGGCGATCTTCTTGAATTCACAGAAAGCGAGATAGAGAATCTCAAAGATCAGGCCTCAAAGATAAGCATAGAGGAGCTTACCCTGCTCATGACGCAGCTTCTTAAGCTTGAGGCTGAAATAAGGTTTGCGGTAAATCCAAGATACACACTGGAGCTTGGCCTGCTGCGCACCTCTTTCTTTAAAGGAATGACCTCTATTGGCAGCCTTCTTGAAAAATTAGGCAAGACAGAGCCTGAAACTTATCACAGCCCCTCAAAGCCGCATACCGCAAGTCATTCTGTAGCTGAGAAACCTGAAGCCATGCAAAAAAAAACCACACATGAGGCAATTGCAGAACAAAAACCCGAAGACCGGACAGACGGGACTGCGATAGAAGGCATATCAGAGACAGGCAATGCAGAAGAGCTGTGGCAAAAGGTTATTGAAAAGATTGAGGCTACAGGAAATCATCTCCTTGCATGCAAGCTGGGAGAAGCGACTGTTTCAGGCCTTTCAAAAACAGACCTATCCATAGGTTTTAACGGCGGTATGGCTGTTCTTGTTGATACTGTTAGAAAAAATACACATTTAATTGAGAATACAATAAACAATGTTACCGGGCAGAAGCTGAAACTTAAGGTTGTACAGCTCTCGGGCAAAGGCAAAAAGGGAATAAGGGAAGTAAAGGAAGACATACTCGCTGACCCAACTGTAAAAAACGCCATTGAGATTTTCAATGGAAGGGTTTTGGAAATGAAATCACTTAATGATAATTCTACCTGACTTGATTTTCAATTTCTCATTGCAAAATGATCATTGTTAATTGTTAAATGAGAATTTTAAAAAGATTTTAGAATTTAGAATTTTACTAATGGAGGTTATATGTCTAAAAAAATGTTAGGCGACATCATGAAGCAGGCACAAAAAATGCAGCAGGAGATGGGAAGGATCCAGGAAGAGGCAAAAAAGAAGACTGTTGAGGCATCTGCAGGCGGCGGCATGGTCACTGTCACAGCCACCGGCGCAATGGAGATAGTCTCTATTAAGATAGAGCGCGATGTGGTAAACCCTGATGATATTGAGATGCTTCAGGACCTTATCGTTGCAGCGGTTAACGAGGCACTGAGAAGGGCGCAGCAGATGGTCTCAGAAGATATGGGAAAACTCACAGGGGGATTACAGGTTCCTGGCATTGGCGGATTATTCGGGCAATGACTAACGGCATTGTAGAGAATCTCATAAATGAGCTTTCAAGGCTCCCTGGCATTGGGCGCAAGACAGCTCAGCGGCTCTCTTTTTTTATTATGGGCATGCCAAAAGCTGATGCCGCTTCCATTGCCAACGCAATTATTGAAATCAAGGAAAAGGCGCGGTTCTGCAGGGAGTGTTTTAACATTACAGAGGACGAAACCTGCTCTATATGCAGCAATACCTCAAGGGATCGCAGCAGGATATGCGTTGTTGAGGAGCCAAGCAATCTGATAGTCATAGAGAAGACAAAGACATACAAAGGCCTCTATCATGTGCTTCTTGGGGCGCTTTCGCCCATTGACGGGATAACCCCTGACAGGCTGAAGATTGCTGAATTGTCGGAGAGGGCAAAGGCAGACGGCGTCTCAGAAGTCATTATAGCAACAAACCCAAACACAAAGGGCGAAACCACTGCACAATATCTTTTAGAGGTTTTAAGACCTCTCGGAGTTAAGATAACAAGGATTGCCTACGGCCTCCCAATAGGCGGAGATATTGAATTTGCAGACGAAGTAACCCTGTCAAAGGCCCTTGAGGGAAGAAGAGAGCTGTAGACATTCTGCGCAATTGATATCTGATACGGCTCTTTATTTTATTCGTTCTTCCAATAAACAAGACTTGTACCTTTAATATTTTTTAGGCCGTATTTCCCCTTTGCCTCTATTTCTTCTAATGCCCTTGTCACGCCCTCCCAGATTCCATAATCATGCCATATAATTACGCCGCCTTTTTTAATCATTTTCATAGCCGCATAACTGTCAGACATGACATATTCATACGCATGGGAGCCATCTACAAAAACCAGTGAGCAGGACTTTTCGTATGGGGAAAAATCAAAAGTTGCCGAGTCGCCAAATAACTGATGTATTTTAGCAACGGTTGAACTGTCAGATATCCTGTGCTTTTCGAATCTCTTGCCTGGCTTTTCTTTTTCCACCATATGCCTTTCTCCGGAGGCTAATGAGAACCGGGTATCCATTTCCGGCAGCAAATCAAGGGTGTATACTTTGCAGTCAGGGGGTGACGAAAACGCAAGGTTTAATGAAGTCCGGCCATCAAATGTGCCGATTTCAAACAGGTTTGTCCCTTCCTTGCAATTTGCCGCTATTGCACTAATAACACCAAGTTCGCTTATCCTGATATTCCCGTTAGCCTTGTTATGCTCCCATATCTTTACAATGCGCTGTGTGGCACAGCGCCTCCACGAAACAGACGGCAACTGAACCTGTTGCAGCAGTTTGCCATCTTTATTTCTGAGGCGCCTTGAAAAGCGCCGCCATTTTCTTGATAACCCTGATAGGGGAAGATAGATTCTAATTCCATAAAACCCATAAAGTATTTCTTTCATAAATTATTTTCTATTAACCAAAATATTGCCCAGAACGGATTTTATCTCTTCCGGTGTGATGTCATCAAGGCACTTGCTTGTTTTGCTCCCATTACATCCAGCTTTTCCACAAGGAATACACTGCCAATCTTTTTGAATAACAGTATGAATTCCAAATGGTTGGAGACCGGTTCTTTCTGGGTATATGTTTTTAGGATTTGAGATTTTACTGTCCCACGGCCCCCAATGGAGCGTCCAGCTTGGACCAAACATTGCAACAACCGGTGTCCCAGCTGCGGCGGCTATGTGCATCGGCGCAGAGTCAACACCAAAAAATAAATCAGAGGCCTTTGATATTGCGGCAAGCTGTTTAATAGTAAGTTTTCCGCATAAATCTAACAGCAGTGACGAGTGACGAGTGACGAGTGACGGGCATAAAGACAAAATCCTCTTTGCCTTTTCCATCTCTCTTTTATCAGGAGATGAGGTAACAATCACATTTATCCCCTCTGCAATAAGCCAATTTATTGTCTCTGCCATGTATTCGTCTTTACAGCATTTAAAAAGCCATCGTGATGTAGGATGTATATGGATAACCTTATCGCTTTCAGTTATGCCGTTTTCCTCAAAAAGCCTTTTAACAAACATTCGTGCGTCTTCAGGAATAAAAATATCCACTGCAAGATTGACTGTGTTGATGCCGAATTGTTTTACAACATTGAGGTTCTGCAAAACCATATGCTGATTTAAGTCTTTTTTTGCAAGGTGGGTATATAAGTGTCTCTTTCCTAAAAAACCATCCTGTTCAGGGTCGCATGCCAGTCTGTATCGCGCCCCTGATATAAAGGATATTATTGAGGCCCTGTCCCCGCTGGTAAGGTCAACGGTCATGTCAAAGCCTTTTCCCCGTATAGTTTTCAAAAAAGCGAGCTCTCCTGCGCATTTTCTTAATGTATTCTCATTTTTCATGCCCCTGTCAAAGGCTATTACCTCATCTATAAGCAGATTGCCTGTAAGCACGTCTTCTGTCCCGGAATTTACAAGGGCTGAGATATGAGCATCCGGAAAGTTCTCCCTTAATGCCCTGAAGACAGGGACAGTAAGGATGACGTCGCCGATGTTGCGTAGTTTTATAACAAGGATATTTCGTATATCTTTAAATTCATGCATAAAACAATAGTCTGTTATATAGCATTATAGCTTTTCGCCACCCAAGGCCTTAATGATGTATGATATTTATCAATTCGTTCACTGCCCGCTCAATAGGGAAGGCCTCTGCCTTTTGCCTCGCCCTCTCGCCCATTTGCTTAAGACTGCTAAGGGAAAGAATTATTTTAGATGCCAATTCATGATGGTCAAAGATATTATCGCTAACGTATCCTTCCTGCCCGTTTTCTATTAGTTCAGATGCCCCGTTATTCTTTGTGGTTATTACAGGAAGGCCTGATGCCATCGCCTCAATAGTGGCATTGCTGAAAGGGTCATAAAGGGTTGGCAGCGCAAAAATATCTGCTGCCGCATAAAATTTCTCTATATCTGCCTGTGGCCCTAAAAAAGTAGTTTTGCCGGACATGCCGTATTCCTCTGAAAGAGCCTTATATCTATCTACGTCGCCTTTGCCGATAGCAACAATATGAACATCATAACCTTTTATCAAAGGAAGTGCTTTAAACAAAGTCCTTAGCCCTTTTCTCTCAAATCCGCTGCCTACAAAGAGGACTACCAGAGCATCTTCAGGCATATCGAGGCTTTTCCTTACGGCATCGCGCCATTTTAGCTTATTATCAGGACAAAACCGCTTTAAATCAACGCCATTATAGATTATCTTTATCCTCCCCTCCGGCACAGCATAGTGATACATAATCTGCTTCTTTACCATCTCTGAATTAGCAATAATAAGAGGCGTGTTTTTAAAGAGTCTTTCTTCAATGCCCAAAAGAGCGATGTGCAGGGGATTTATCTTAAAGGAGAGCTTTTTGTAAAAAGCCTCCGCCTGCGCCCTTATTTTCAGCCATTCTGCGTGGCATCCATCGCCGGCCCTGTAAATGTCCTGATATGTAGTTCTCTCCAGACTTATAACACAGTCAAGTTTTGAGCGTTGAGTTTTAATCATTGAGTTTGTATTCATATTAAATGTCAACGTGCTGAGTACCGAGCTAAAAGGGAGTATGCTTACTTTATGAAATATTATGCCTTCTTCTTGAGCCCACTGGTTTGCAAACACATGTATCTCATGGCCTTCTTTCTTTAAATAGTTTATAAGAGTTTGTAAATACCTCTCTGCGCCGCCGTGTGTTGAGAACCTCTTTTTTATGAATGCAAGCCTCATTTCCCCTTCAATTCCCATGCCTTCGCATATTTGAGGAATGTATAAGCGCCGTACAATACAGCGAGTATAAGCCCGCGGATGCCGTCCCTGAAGCCTTGTTTTAGAAACAGCATCTTTACGAATGTAAATATGGGGCTTGTGAACATCCTTATGGCAAGCGATGATGGCGCAGGATTTTTAAGCGCTATCTCTTTTGCCGCAAGCGTGGAATAATTCTCCATCTTCTTTATGTAATCCGATATGGCGCCGTATGTGTAATGCTCAAGAGGCGACTTAAGATAGCCTGTCCGGCCTTGCACCGTTACCTTTTCGTGAACCTCTCTTTGCTCTATATATGAAATATCCTTTTTGAAAAGGCGCAGCGTATAATCAGGCCACCAACCGCTGTGCCTTATCCATCTGCCAAGAAAGAAGTTTTTCCTCGGAATATAAAATCCACTGCAACCGGAGTTTTGAGTTTTGAGTTTTGAATTTTGAGTTATCTTCTCTGTTGTTTCCTTTTTCAATTCAGGCGTGACGCGCTCATCAGCATCAAGTATCAGAACCCACTCGTTTTTGGCATAATTCACCGCAGTCTGCTTTTGCCTTGCATAGCCCTGCCACTCGTGCTGATAGAGACGGTCTGTATATCTTTTACATATCTCCACTGTTTTGTCACTGCTGAATGAATCAACAATAACGATATCGTCAAAGTCCTTCACGCTTTCAAGGGCAGAACCGATATTTTTCTCTTCATTTTTTGTAATTATGACTACAGAGGCGTTTATCTTGATTTTAGACTCCTTATTCATAGCGGTTAATAGATATAGCTATACCTTCTTTCATTAACGGCCTGCTTTCTCTTTGTTTAACAGGCAGCTATACAGCTCTTCTATTTTGCTAAGCATTTGATTTAGCGAGTGCTCGCTCAGGACAATATTTTTTGCATTTTTAGTCAGCAGGGCAGGCTCTTCAGGATTGTTAAGAATTCTTATTATCCCTTTTGCGAGCCCCTCATAGTCTCCCGGCTCAACAAGTATTCCTGTCTTCTGGTCAGTAACAACTTCAGGCACTCCCCCTACATTTGTTGCGACAACCGGCACCCCTGCTGCCATAGCCTGCAGCAGGCTTTGCGGGAGCCCTTCTGACCACGAGCTGAGAACGGCAACATCGGTAAAAGAATATATCTCAGGAATATCTTCAATAAAGCCTGTAAATATAACATATCTTGATATGCCGAGTTCTTCGGCAAGTTTCTCAAGCGCCCCCCTAAGAGGCCCGTCGCCAACTATTAAGAACCTTGCGTGGGGAATGGATTGAAGCACGGGCTTCACAGCCCTTAATGTTATCTCATGTCCTTTGACGCTTCTTAGGATACCGGCATTGGTTATAACTACGGAATCCATGTTCAGGCCATATTTCAATTTTGCCTGAGGGGTTCTTGTTACATCAAAGAATTCCATCCCGACGCCGGTTGGAATACTAACGACCTTATCTGCACGGAAGCCGCAAGAGGCTACGAGATTGTTACGCATATTATTGCCGCATGTTATATAGACATCAGGCAGGTAATGTATGAAATTAAGCAGGCTCTTTCTTAGAGGGATATTAAGATGCCTTGTTCTTACAAGTACCGGAACTTTTGCAATTTTTGAGGCAAGGCCTCCTATCCATGAGTCCACGCCGCTGTGAGTATTAACAATATCTATTTTATATTCACGGAAAAGCTTAGCAAGCTTAATAATGCTTACAATATCATATGGTTTTTTCATAGGCACTACATGAACGTCTATACCCAGCTTTACGGCCTCTTCCTTGATTCTGGCATGCCCCCTGCAAGCGATAGCAGTATAATGCCCCTGTTGGGACAGCCCTGCGGCCTCAGCGAGCACCCTTTTTTCCTGTCCGCCAAGCCCGTCTGACCACTCTGTATGAAGAATCCGCATTGTTTTTTATTTTAACACAGAGGTTAAGGATTCACAGGGTATTATAATGTTCAGAATAGATACGCCTAAGAAGGAAAAGCCTGTTTTAGAGTTTCCTGCACCTGTCTCGCAGCTTTAAACTCGAGCTATCCCACTCTAGCCCTCATCGGGCATATTGAGCAAAGCGGCTCAGCCTTGCGGATATCCGTGTTCACCTGATGACGCAACCGCTGGTACCGGGATGAATTCCAAACCCCAAGGAAAGAGCCTGCCTTGAAAATATTCCCCATATTGTTTTCACCCCTTGCATCGTGGCAACAAGTGGTTACGTCCCCGTTCCAGAAAATAAAAGCAGTTTTGTAAAGAGAAGAGCAGGCATTGCGGTACACCACCTCCTGTGCCGTTTTATACCGCCGAAACTTGGCATCAGTCGGCATAAAACGGTCCGACAGGGACTCCGGTATGATATCAGATCCGGGAGTTCTTATAAGGCCAACAGCCTTAGGCACAAAACGATCGACCCCAAGTTCAACCGCCATACGCCGGATTTCTTCTACTTCATGTTCATTATTTTTAGTTACTACTACCTGACATACTATTTCAGGATAAATTACACCTCGGCGCCGTTTTTCTGCAATCAGCGCCTTGACGTTTCCAAGTACCACATCAAGCTTTCCCCCAATGCGATATTTTTCGTAAGTATCTTGTGTAGCGCCATCGATTGACATATTCAAAAGACCCAGGCCAGAATCGATAAGCTCACGGACTTTTTGTTCAGTATTAATGAGCATAATATTGCTATCAAGATGCACCCATAACCCAGCATCCGCTGCATACCGGATCATCCTGAAAATATCCGTATGGATGAGCGGTTCGCCCATTCCCGCAATTTCAAACCTCAACACATATCGTTTAATCTCATCCACAATAGACTGAAACTGCTCCAGTGTCATTCTTCCTTTAGGACGACCAAGAGTCCCAGTTCCGGTTGCACACAAAGGGCAATGCAAATTGCAAATATTCGTGGGCTCAATTGTCACATGGATAGGATACCCCGTTGCCCGTGAGCTTTTTAGTGTAAGGCCAGCCTTGACTTTGGCATAATTTACCATAGATGACAAAGGATGATTAGGATTAAATCCAATACCGACAAATCTGTTTTCCTTGAAAAGAACACGCCCTAAAGGTGATGATACGAATCGAAGTGGAAGGGAAACCGTTTCGCTTTTATTGGGTCTATTTAGCTTCATGAGATAATAGATACTCCGGATATACTCATGGGATTCTGCATTGCCTTAGATGAGGAATAATCTCACCTATACTCCATTCATGTAACTGCATAACGAGATACCTCCTCTTCGCAGCACTTAAGATGAAAATATAGATTAGGCTATAAGAAATCGCTTCTTTAGCTTGATCTCATTTTAACAGTAAGATTACTACGGCGGCAAGCCTTTTTATGTTACGCAAAGACATTAGCAGCTGAGATGTCTGAAGATGAAGCTGTATATCTGCAAGGGCTTGTGAGGCAGGAGGGCTTCAAGGGAAAACATCTGGAGATAGGAACCGCAGCCGGAGGTACGCTCTGCCTCTTAATGAAAGTCTTTGAGACAGGGAAGCGTCCGCCTTTTATTGTTGTGGATTCTATGAACTACTTCCCAAATCAGTATGAGGCTGTGCAAAAGAATCTTAAGAATAATGGAATCACTCTGGCTGATGTGGAGTTCCGCATAAAATCGAGCCGCGAGGCATTTGCCGAGGCATACAGAGCGGGGGAAATGTTTGATTTCATTCTGATTGACGCCTCTCATAAAATCCACCGTGTTACTGAGGACCTGATGTGGACGCGCTTGCTGAGCAAGGGAGGCATTGTATGCCTTCATGATTATCGGTATATAAAAGGGGTCACTTTGGCAGTAAAGCGATTCCTACGGAAAAATCCCCATTTCGAGGTGATTGACTGCATTCAAACGCTCATAGCGCTCAGGAAAAGCCGTCTATCCTCAAAACCAGAAATTAACCTTACTGATAGATTGCGGGCTACTGCCCTCGCTCCGTTGCTTCAATTGGAAAACTCTCTTACTAAACGGCTTAGCCGCAAAAAATAAACCCTTCAGGCAAAGGCTTTTTTATTCCCTGACAAACTACAAATTATTCTTCTTAAGAACAGTCCAGAGTGTTGCACTATAGCGGTTATGGTATCTGTTGCCTGGGTATCTAAGCATCCTTAGCCAACGGATGATTGTTTTTCCGGGTTTTTCAGTTATGAACATATCCGTTATCTGTAAGTCTAATTCCTTTGCCTTACCGATAATGAAATCCTTTGCTTCCGTAATATTAAAAAACCATTTATGTCTGTGCAAGGGGATATGCAACGGCAGGCCGTAATGTGCAAACTGACCTTTCCCTCTTGAAATAGGCCTTCTCGCATCGCGCCAGCAATTAGGCAATGAGACAATAATAGAGCCGCTTGAAACCCTCTTGAGTTCTTCAAAAATTACATGGAAATTGTCAAGGTGCTCTAAAACATCAATACAGAGCACTGTTTTGAAAGAATTATCTTCAAAGGGCAGTCGCTCAATTTTTTCAAGGTTCAGAGTAATGTCAGGCTTCCCGGCAATATCAACTCCTACATAGGATGACTGGCCGATGATGTCTCTAATGGTAGCCTCAAAGCATCCCACATCTAATACCGATTCATTAAGATACCCTGCAAAATGAGAGGCAACGAACTTGCCCCTCTTATCACGTGAAGGGAATGAAATATAAATTGTCTGAAGTTTCATATAGCCTTTATTCTGATGTTGTAGCCCGATAAAGTCCCGTCGGTTTTCTCGCTATCATTATACAGCTTCGGGATGACAACATATCCAGCGAATTTACCTTATATACAACATCCTTGTTTTCTTCCCAAACCTCCTTGTCATAATTCTTCAGTGACTTCACGCTCATCATGCTCGCAAGCTTCAGGAGCGGGTAGTGCAGAAGAGACAGGGCGAGCGAGCTTTTCTTTCTTCTATCTGCATGGAACTCAATTTCAGAGAAGCCGCATTTTTTTAATCCATATAAAAAATACGGGTAGCTTAAAGGCATTATATGACCGCATATTCTTCCTGCGTTCTTTATGTCTGTAGAAAGAGGGCCGTACATTTCACCAAAGCCAGTTAGAAGAAATCTCAGGCGCGATTTGAAATGAAGTATATTGGGAACTGAAAAAAGCAGCCAGCCGCCGGGCTTAAGTTTTCCGTAAGCCTGCTCAAGAAAATCGTACGGCCTTTTTGTATGCTCTACTACCTCAATAGAGTATATCAGGTCAAACATATTGTCACTGAAAGGTATCACAGAGTCGTCTTCAATTTTCATACACTGAACGGCTTTATAGAGAAACTTGTCGCTGTCTACTTCACATGCATAGAGCTGCCTTTCAGGCTGCGCCCCTACACTTTGAAAGCGCCTGCCTACTTTCTGGCACATATACCCATTGCCTGCCCCAAAATCAAGTATTACAGAGTCTTTGGTAATACGCTTCAGGATAATCCCATAGATAACTTCATTTGTAATCCCATGAGACCCCTGCGGCTTAATATCCTGATTACTCATTGTGTCTTTATTGCGATACGGCCTGTATAATCAATGCGGTTTAAGAGAATGCAAAAAGCATTTTCTGAAATATATTCATCTACGGCCTTTTTGGCCCCTTTCCAATGGCCGTAATCATCAATAATCAAAACCCCTTTCGGCTTCAAAAGGGGAAACAGATGGGTTAGTTCATGCTTGGTCGATTCATACCAGTCGGTGTCAAGTCTAAGCAGAGCGATTTCTTTTGGGATGTCTCCTGGTATCGTATCTTCTACTTTTCCCTTTATGAAATGGAACTTCTCTTTTGGGTAGCCTGTGCTGAATACATTTTGTTTTACTTCTTCTAAGGTAGACATGCACCAGTTTGAAGCATCCCCGGAGATCTTTGTCTTGGAAAATTTCTCGCGTGCGTCGTAGCCATGAATCGAGTAGTCAGCATCACTGGGCGCGCTCATTCCAGCGAACGTATCATATAGATATATCTCTCTATCCTCAATGCCCATCTCTTTCAGGGTTAGCGCTATTGCCATTATTGAGCCTCCTCTCCACACGCCGCATTCAACCATGGCTCCATCTATTTTGTTTAACACAACAAAACGAACCGCATCTATCAAGGCATTTATTCTTTCTGGATTAGTTGTCGTATAAGGTTTTACGGCGTTGCATGTCCTTATATTTTGTTCGCTGAAATCAGGCGGGTAGGCCATTTTCTCAAGATGCTTCGCTATATCAATTTTAAGTTTCTGTATTAGCTGCTGAATTTTTGTCCTGATGAATTGCTTCATGATTTCCCCTTGTTTCTTATTCTGGCTTATCCAGATTTTTTTACGGTCACTGGTAAGCAGGAATGAATTCCGATAAAGCCACCCTTCCTTTAATTGCCTGATAGACTCCTCGCAGTGAATATGCCATTTCAGGCGCTGCCTATGCCCAGTTCCTAAAGCAGGTTAAGATATGGGAGCTGCAGAACAAAAAAGAAGCTTAATTCAGGCGCTGCCTTCGTAATGCCTGACATACTTCCTGAGCAAATCCCTGACCCATCTATCGCCGATTATTGACGGCTCATTTATTGCCACCTTAAACTCTTCCAGTATGTTCTCTATATCTTCCTTAGAATATTTATAACTATTCCTTGCAGTAAAGACCTTCTGGTGCTTGCTTGCCGAAACCCCCTCTTCTGCTGTCAGCACCTCCTCAAAGAGCTTCTCCCCCTGCCTTAGCCCGACAAACTCTATATCAATATCCTTATATGGCTCAAGCCCGTGGATTTTAATAAACTCTTCCGCGAGGTCAACGATTTTAACAGGCTCGCCCATATCAAGGACAAGGACATCCCCACCCCTGCCTATTACAGAGGCCTGAAGCACAAGGGATACTGCCTCTGGAATAGTCATGAAATATCTTTTCATATCTTTATGGGTCACAGTCAAAGGCCCGCCGTATTTTAGCTGCTCAAAAAATAAAGGGATAACGCTTCCGCGGCTGCCGAGGACATTTCCAAACCTTACTGATATAAAATCCGTCTGCGCTCTGTGTTCTGTGCTCTGTTGTCTGCGTTCTGTGTTCTGTACTCTGTGCTCTGATAAAGCCCTGCATATATATTCTGCCATCCTCTTTGTTGCCCCCATAATGCTTATTGGCCTTACTGCCTTATCAGTTGAGATCATAATAAACTTCTCTGCCCTGTGATGCACGGCTGCCTTTGAAAGTATATATGTCCCGAACATATTCACCTTTACCGCTTCCTTTGGGTTATCCTCCATAAGCGGGACATGCTTATAGGCTGCAGCGTGAAATACAATCTGCGGGGAGAACTCCGTAAAGACCTCTTTAACCCTTGCCTCATCCCTGATGTCGCCGGTTACAAAATGTATATTTCTAAGCGATATGGATTTTTTTCTTGAGAGTTTAACAGACATATTATGAAGGGCTGTTTCATCAATATCAAAAAGGATTACCTTGCCCGGGCTAAACGAACATACCTGCATCACTATCTCAGAGCCTATAGAGCCGCCGGCGCCAGTGATGAGGATAACCTTATCCTCCAGCAAGCTTCCTATCTCTGCATAATCTATCTCAACGGTCTGCCTTCCTATGAGGTCTTCCACGCTTATGTCTTCAAGCGTCTTCAGGTTAATGTCAGGATTGTGGAAATCATAAATCCCGGGCACGATTTTAATAGTGCCTATATTTGAATCCTTGGCAGAGTTATAAATTCTTCTCAGCGCCTTATGGTTTAATGACGGGATGGCAATTATAACCGCCTCTGCCTTATATTTTCTGACAGCGCCTTTTATCTTATCCGTTGCGCCAAGGACCTTAACGCCGTGTATATAGGTTCCGATTTTGCCCTTATTATCATCCAGAAATCCTATCGGTTGGAAGCCGCTGTATCCGGGCCTCAGCATATCCCTTAATATCATCTCTCCTGTATTGCCTGCCCCTACGATGATAGTTCTTTTGCCTTTGCGCGTCTGCCCCTTTTTATCAAAGACCTCTATAAATACCCTTTTGGATATCCTTAGTCCGGAAAGCAGCAAGATAGAGAGCACGCTGTCTATAAAAAAGATGCTCCTTGGAAAGCCGTCGAAATAAAAAAAACTGTGAAGCTGAGAAGGCAGGAAACTAAAGGGAAGTGGTACTAAGACCATCAAAACCAATTCAGATGCAACCACTGCCTTTACAATATTAAAGAGGTCGCGGATACCGACATACATCCATGTAAGCCTGTATACCCTGAATATATAAAAGAAGAGTAATTTGACGCTTATAAAAAACGGTATGGCACTAAAAATCACCGCACTGTATTGTTCAGCTAAGCTAAACTCAAAGCGCAGCAGAAATGACAGATAAATGGAAAGGGAGATTATCAGTATGTCTGTAAGGAGGAAAAACAGGGTGCGCCTGAAGTTCGTGGGGTATAATAATTGCTTCAGGTATTGTCTCATCTAATCATCTTATATAGGGTTAAAAAGACTAACTTTAAATCAGTCAGAAACCCCCTCTCTTTAAGATATTTCTTGTACAACTCTATCTTTGCCGGCAAAATATCTCTTACATAGCCGTCCTCGGTATCATCATACCTCCTTAAAATCTCCTCCTCATTCCTGAATTCAATTGAGGCATAATCGGTTATCCCTGGTTTTATTGTCAGCACATCCCTATATTCGTCCTTAAACATTGTTACGTATTTCAGCACCTCAGGCCTCGGGCCTACAAAGCTCATGTCACCCTTAAGGACATTAAATAACTGAGGCAGTTCGTCAAGCTTCGTATTTCTCAGAAGCCTTCCTACTGCGGTAACCCTTGAATCATTGCCGGAGGTAATAAGGAGCCCTTTTTTTTCTGCATCAGCCACCATTGTCCGGAATTTATAAAGGGTAAACGGCTTAAAGTCTTTGCCTATCCTTTTTTGTGCAAAAAAGACCGGCCCGGCGCTGTCTACCTTGATTAAGATGCCGATGATTATAAGTACAGGGAAGGAAACGGCGATACCGGCTGCGGAAGATAAAATGTCAAAGACCCTTTTCAGCAACAACCCACCTCTTGGATATTTTACATATATCCATAACATTCTCTATCACATAATCAATCTCAGCGTCTGTCATGCCCGGATAAATCGGAAGCGATATGCTCCGTTCATAAACCCACTCAGCATTAGGAAAGTCCTGAGCCTTACAGCCAAAAGACCTCTCATAAAAAGGATGCCTGTGCAAAGGTATAAAATGCACGCTTGTGCTTATGCCTCTTTGACTCAGCTCATCTATAAACCTGTTTCTGCTTATTGTCAATGCCTCAAGATTTAACTTTATTACGTATAAATGATATGAAGGTATCCTGTCAGGCTTTATATATGGAGTGATAATTGCATCTGTCTCTTGAAACGCCGCATTGTACCTCTCGGCAATATATCTTCTTCTCTGCCATGTCCATTCAATCTTCCTCATTTGTGCAAGCCCAATGCCTGACTGTATATCAGTTGTATTGTATTTGAAGCCTGCCTCAACAACCTCATAATACCATGAGCCGTCCTTTGAATATCTCTTCCACGGGTCTTTTGATATGCCGTGAAGCCTTAAGATCTTCATTCTCTCTGCCCACTCGTCATTCTCAGTGGTTATCATGCCGCCTTCCCCTGCTGCCGCCGTCTTTGTGGCATAAAAGCTAAAACAGGTTATATCCCCTATAGCGCCAACCTGCCTGCCTTTATACCACGAAGGGGGGCAGTGGGCCGCGTCTTCAATTACATAGAGATTATACCTTTTGGCGATCTCCATTATCTCATCCATATCACATGGCTGGCCTCCGTGATGCACAGGGATTATAGCCTTTGTTTTGGATGTAACAGCCTCTTCTATGCTCTTAACATTAATATTGTTTGTGTCTTTCTCTATGTCCACAATAACAGGGCGGGCATTAAAATAACAGACAACCTCTCCTGTTGCCGTAAATGTCGTCGTAGGGATGATAACCTCATCCACTGACTTTAAATCTATAGCCCGCAGGGCAAGATGAAGCGCTGAGGTGCAGGAATTAACAGCAACGGCGTGCTTTGAACCGATATATTTTTTAAACTCCTCCTCAAACTTCACGGTCTTAGGCCCCATGGTAAGCCAGCCTGATTTGAGAGAGTCAACTACCTCGGCTATCTCATCATCTGTTATATATGCCTTATGAAACTGAACTTGCATTTGTATATGTTTTACTTGTTTTGAGTAATTTTTTCAAGGATAAAAAAATGGGACTGCGAGCCGCGCAACCGGCGGGGCGAGGGTGGTGCGGTTTAGGTCAATACTGCAGTCTGGAAACATCTCGAATATTTCGTTCTTTTTAACACCCCTGACATCAGGATTTTTAGGGTTATTCATGTGATAGTCATACCAGAGGATTATGCCGTCTGGCTTTAAAACCCGCCTCAATCAGATTTTACCTTGACAAGATTGATCTTCCCTGTGGCAAGACCACGGGGAATACGCTTACTATCCATTTATTTCAGCAGCATTGGAACCATGGGCGTACAACAAAGTTTTCTCTTTGATATAATGCGTCTCCTCCATGTACAAGCACACCTGTCTTTGATGCAGGGACGCCAAGCGAGATATAATACTTAAGACCGCCGAAAAAAGAACTATTGATGGTCTCGGCAGATTTTATCTCAACGGGAATCAGCCTTTTGCCGGTATCAATAATCACATCCACCTCATGCCCTGTCCTGTCGCGCCAGAAATAGAGAGGAGGGAGTTCGCCGCTATGGGCAAATGCCTTGTAAATCTCAGAAAAAACAAAGGTCTCAAATATAGCCCCCTTCATTGGATGCACAGGGATATCCCCAGGCTCCCTTATCCTCAAGAGATAGCACAGCAGTCCTGTGTCAAGGAAATATATCTTGGGGCTTTTTATGATCCTCTTTGAGAAATTCGCATGGTGAGGCGGAAGGAGGTGGATGATAAAACCAGCCTGCAGAATGGAAACCCAGTGCCTTGCTGTAGTGTGGGACATACCGCAATCTGAGGCCAGAGACGAAAGATTCAGCAGATGCCCCGTCCTTCCGGCGCAAAGTCGCACAAACCTCTGAAAAGCGTCCATATTCCCGATAGTTGCAATAGCCCGCACATCTCTTTCCACATAAGTCCTGTAATATGAGGATAGCCAGTCATGCGGCTCAAGTCCCTTGTCATGTATCCGTGGATAAAGCCCCTTGTACAGCATCTCTTCAAGGCTAAAAGACGGCTTATGTTTTTCCCCCGGCAGTATATCTATCTTGTAGGGATCGGGCGTCTTCTGCCCAAGAAGTTCGGAAAGGCTTAAGGGAAGGAGGTAAACTATTGCAACTCTGCCGGCAAGGGTCTGGCTTACTTTCTCCATCAAGTGAAATTGCTGCGATCCTGTCAGAATAAACCTGCCCTGAGAGTCTTCTCTATCCACAATCCCCTGAATGTAAGATAAAAGATCGGGGGCCCTCTGTATCTCATCTAAAATAACTCCGCCGGTAAATCTTCTCAGAAACCCTTTGGGGTCGGCAAGGGCAAACTCCCGCTCGTTGGGTTCTTCAAGACTGACATAATCGTGTTCCTCGAATACCTTTTTTGAAAGCGTGGTTTTCCCTGATTGGCGGGGTCCCATGATAGAGACAACCGGAAATTTTTTTGATAGAGCGGACAATTTACCGGATAGGGTGCGTTTGAACATGAGGGAATTATAAATTAAGGATCATTCTTTGTCAAATTGAAAGTATAACTTTCAATCCGCCCTATTCAACTGTTTTTTTGGATTACTCCCAGATAGTGCGTATTATACCGTGGCAGGCATTGGAAAATAAGCGGCTTTCTTCCGCTGTCTCTCGTTTGGGCTTATTTTGTTTTTTTAAAAAATTATGGTATATTGAATCATGAAAATCAACAGGGGAAAACTGGATAAAACTGCTGCTGAGAAAGGCATAAAATTCATTATACTTTTTGGTTCTCATGTTGCCGGAAGAGTACGTAAAGACAGTGATTTTGATGTGGCAGTTTTAACGGAAGAAAGGAAAAACATCGGCAAAAGTTTAGATTATTACAATGATATATTGTTTTTCTTATCCGACGCTCTTGATATCCCTGATTATAAACTTGACTTGACCAACCTGAATAACTCAAACCCTCTTCTTAGGTATGAAGTTGTTTTTGGTGGAAAATTGCTTTATGGTGACAGAACCGATTACGACGAGTACAAGGCCTTTGCATTTAAGGATTATATCGATGCAACCCCTCTTTTTAATCTGGAGAAATATCTAATCAAGAAACGCCAGAGACTTTTAGGACAAGCGTTGACCCTGTGATTAACAAAATTTTTGTTCAAAGAAAAATATCCCTTATTCAAAACGAGTTAGCCCATCTCATGCCTTTTTCCAAATATTCTTTCAATGAAATTGCATCGGATTATATTAAGCAGGCTGCTGTTGAGAGGTTTTTGGAGCGAGTAATTAACCGCGCCATTGATATAAATCAGCATATTATTGCTGAATTGTCAACAAAAGACACCGAACCGCCGCTTGATTATGTCCAGACATTTTTGCGCCTGGCTGACTTTGAAATATACCCTTGTGAGTTCGCCCAAGAGATAAGTGTGGGGACAAGAAACAAACTTGTCCATGAGTACGATAAAATTGATCAGGAAAAAATTTATTCCTCAATCTCCGATTGTTTAAAAGACTATCATAAGTATTGTGATTATGTTTTTACCTTCTTGGAAAAATGAATCCATGCAGCAGAGAAGGGGAGCAATCATCCTTGCGGATTGAAAGTATAACCTTCAATCCGCAAGGCACGGTTAAGATATTTCTTGGATTAATACTTATTTGTTGAGATTCATTGAGAGTGTTTGAGACTCATGGACATATGCATACATGCAAGCCAGACACATCGTTTTTCAATCTCTCATCCCCTCCTTTATCTCCTAATCTCCTCGTATCATATGTCTGTTCTTTTGCGTATCACTCCCAAATAGTGCGTATTAAAAATGGGGCTTCGCGTAAGAGTGTGGGTTAGTCTCTGCCTCCCCATTTGTCAAAGGGGAATGAAGGGGAGATTTTGTAAAAAATCTTTTTTGACATAAAAATACCTATGTGGTAAATTTCAATTAACGATTTCATTAAAAAGGAGATGACTAAATATGAAACAGGCAGCGTTAAAAAGCACAGCTGATGTGCTTCATAAAATAGAGACCATTGAAAAAGAGGTTATGAACTTAAAAATATCAGTTCTAAAAAAGCTCACCCCGTCCGGCAAGAAAATCGTCAAACTTAAGGGGATCATCAAAGGCGTTGACATCGCTGATAGAGATATAGCCTCTGTAAAACGCTCTTTGTACAGTAAAGTTGGAATATAAAGCTTTATGAACTTCATCACAGACACGCATGCTCTTCTCTGGTGGTTTACAAACAGCCCACGAATTAGCCCTGCAGCGTCAGACATCTTTGAAAAATGCGAAGAAGGAGAGAATGTTATCTTTATCCCTTCCATTGTCATAGCAGAAGCTCTCAGTATTTTTGATAAGAAACGTGTCTCTTTTGACTTCAGGACACTATTTAAGAAGATAAATGACAGCGATAATTTTGTCATCATTGCTCTTGATTACCCGATTCTTCAGAAAATGATTGATCTGAAAGATATTCCTGAGCTTCATGATAAAATAATTGCCTCAACTGCAAAGTATCTCAACCTCCCGATAATCACAAAAGATGAAATCCTTCAAAATCTTTCTCACATAAAAACTGTCTGGTAAAAACTCTATCTTAAAGTTGTCCTTCTTTTCTCCCCCTTTTCCTTATCACTCCCAGATAATGCGTATTAAAGATCTTAAGCCTCTCAAGGATATAACAGGCAAGCCATGAATAAGGGGCGATGAGCCGTGCAATGGGCGGGGCAAGGGTTATGCGGTTTAGGTCAATACTGCAGTTTGGGAAAAGTTCGCATATTTCATTCTTTTTAACGCCTCTCAATATTTCCTCAAAAAACCTTCCCGTTATAAAGCATCTCCAAAAATGTCATAACCGGCAAAACTTCAATGCCGTCAAAATAATATCTATCAGTTCCACAGTAAACGCCAAACATTTTTTCTACCGTAACCCTATTATCTTCCGCAAGCGACCTCATCGGTTTTTCCCATCTTCTGTCCCATTTCTTTGAATATTTAACCTCCACACATATGACATGGCTTTTGCCTGTTAGCGTTTTTCTTTTGGTCTCAATAACAAAATCTATTTCCGAGCCGCCGCCTGTGCGATAGAAAAAGATGGGGCGATTCTTTTCCTTAACATGATTATAAACCCTCAATTCATGAAAGATTAGTGTCTCAAGCGACCAGCCACGCCACATTGAATCTACCGGGTCATTCAGCAAGCCGGCAGCGCCCCTCGCTACGCCTGTATCAAACCAGTAGAACTTGGGGTGCGATTGTTCTCTTACCTTAGCGTTTGGCCTGAAAGCAGGCAAAATATGTCCGAGTAATGTATCTTCCAAGATAGAAAAATAAACATCAACTGTAGCCCTCGGCACCTTCGCATCTCTTGCTATATTTTCCTTGTTAAGAATCTGTCCATTGACGATGCCTGCAACTTCCAAAAAACGAAGAAAAGGCTCAATATTGCGAACAATGCCTTCTTCCTTAATTTCTTCTTTGATGTAGGTATACACATACGCTGACAATATACTTGCTATATCCGCATCAGATTTGCTTCCTAATATTATGGGAAGGGAACCCCAATTAATCACCGCATTTAAATCAAATAACGTCCTTATTTCGGCAAACGAGAAGCCTTCCAACCTGCATGTTACAGCCCTTCCGGCCAATAGATCGGCCCCTCCTCTCCTCAATTTTCTTGCAGATGAACCGCTAAGGGCAAATTTAAACTCTTTATCTTCTATAAGGCGATGAACCTCGCTCAAGAGCGTGGGGATTTTCTGAATCTCGTCAATGCATACCCAACTCCCACGAGGCTTATCACCTATCTTAGCCTCCAAAATAGATGGATTCCTGCTCAGTTCAAGATAAATTGCATTATTCAGCAAATCAAAATACGGCGCACTACCAAAATGGTGTCTCAGCCAAAAACTCTTTCCGACTGAACGCGGACCGAATAGAAAAAAAGACCTCTGAGGTGGAATCAAAAGCCTATCAATAATATTAAACATATCAACATAATCGCACAATAGCTGTAATTTTGCAATGTAATTTTACAACGTCATATAAGTTTTGCACAATAAAATTCAATTGATTCCTTTGAATAATAAGGTTCTTTCTCACAATAAAGGGGCAATTCCCTCGCTTCCCTCCATACTTCCAATGTCTCAAATGTTGATTTCGTCTCTTCCACTCTCACCAACTTACCCACTCAACTCACTTAACTCACTCGACCTAAGTAGCCTTCCTCTTAATCACTCCCATATAGTGCGTATTAAAGATCTTAAGCCTCTCAAGGATATAACAGGCAAGCAATGAATAAGGGGCGATGAGCCGTGCAATGGGCGGGGCAAGGGTTATGCGGTTTAGGCCAATACTGCAGTTTGGAAACAGCTCATAAATCTCTTTCTTCTTTACACCCCTGACATCAGGATTTTTAGGGTTATTCATGTGATAATCATACCAGAGGATTATGCCGTCAGGCTTTAAAACCCTCAGCATTTCTTTTGCCAGGTTCCGCTTCATGTGGGTATCTAAAATGGAAGTAAAGACAGTAAAACACAATACGATATCAAAGGCATAATTATCATACGGCAGCTTCTCGGCATTGCCATGCCTGAACTCTATGCTGTGAGGGCTCAGCTTTCTTGCTGACTCTATTCTCTCCGGTAAAAGATCAATACCGTATAAATTTTCCGGAAGCGCGCCGTATCTGATACACTCCCTTAATATCCCTCCGTTACCGCAGCCAACATCAAGAACCTTTTTTACAGAAAGGTCGGCAATACCGTATTTAGAAAGCATATCTAAAACAGCCCTTTCTCTTTGCTGCGTCACAACAACATAGGAAGGGCTGAAAAAAGAATAAAGCTTGCTTTTTCCTGATTCGTCTCTTTTTTTATAGGCCTCTTTTATACGCGACAATTCATCCATAAGCTCAGACGCTGCCGCATCCCTTGATGTTCTTATAAGAATAAACATTCCGGCCTGCAACTGCCTTCAAAACCCCAATTAAAAAGCCCGTGTTTGCAAGCAAGAAACTGAATATCTGTGACGCAACAGGCAGGCGGAGTTTATTTTTTTCAGCTATAAATCCGATAATACCTAAAAAATAAAACAACAACTGACAGTAAAGCGTTATCTTGTAAAAATAAGCCTGCTTAAACAAAAAGATATTGAGTATAAGGAAGGCGATCATAAAATACGGCGTTAGCCATCTGCATATTTTATGGGATAAAATCGCAACCGACAGTAACGGAAATTTAACAAAATTTAAAAGCTCATACCTGCTTAAAGTGCATGTTATGTTTCTAAGGGTCATCCTGATCCTCGCGTTTAACTCTCCATGCGCTGTTGAAGGAAATATATCATATGCAACAGCCTTATCGTCATGAACAACCCTATATCCTTGGGATATTATATCCAAAGGAATAATACAATCATCCCCGTATCTGCTTTTGAACGGCCTGAATAAATTCTTCCTGAATGCCATTATCTGCCCTGATGCAGTGTGTAAAAGCCCTAATCCACTCTCAAGCCCCCTTAGCAGTGTCTCATATCTCCAGTAAAAGCCCTGGCTTTCTGCGATGCTATCCTCGCTGCTCATAAGAATGAGTCTCCCGCTAACGCATCCAACCCTTTCATCTGCGAAATTTTGCCCGATGTTCTTTACGGCATCTGTATCAAAGATTGTATCAGCATCGGTTAGAACAATAACTTCGCTGTTTACAAGAGGAATAACTTTATTTTGTGAATAACTCTTGCCTCCGCCTTCTGTTTTAAACAGTTTTATACGCTTATTTCTGCTTGCTGCTGTCAGCACTATTTCATCAGTCCTGTCAGTTGAGCCGTCAGAAACCACGAGTATCTCCAATAGATGCTCGGGGTACTGAAGTTCTAACAAATTTTTAAGTCTTTTTTCAATAATCCCTTCCTCATTATGGACTGTTAGGACTACTGTAACGCTTGGAGAAAATTCTTTTTTACAGGAAGCGTTGCGCCTTATTTTGGAGAGAAAAATCAGCAGAAAAACATAGCCAGCCCATGTATGAAGCAGAATCATCAAAGCCAGCCAGAAAGGTATCTTCATCTAATGCCTTATATCTTGCCAGCTAAAAGACCTGCTCTCCATTTTGACGTGCAAACAATCTTGGATTTATCGCACCGATGGATATATTTTCTTGCTATACCAATGACCTCTTCCATCAGTCCTCTTTCCAGCGTAATAGGGTCAAGCCCCATATCAAGCAGATATGTATTATGCACTTTAAGTTCATTTTCCTCTGCTTCAACGCGTGGGTTTTCCATATGCATAATCTTAACACCTGTCATCTCTGATACTAACTTGGCAAGGTCGCTGACACGATGAGTTTCGGTCATTTGATTGATTATCTTTACCTTATCACCGTTATTAGGAGGATTATTAATAGCCAGCTCTATACATTTCACAGTATCCTGTATATGAATAAATGCCCTTGTCTGCCCTCCGCTTCCGTGTACTGTCAGGGGATGTCCAATTGCCGCCTGCATCAGGAATCTGTTTAACACTGTCCCATAATCACCGTCATAATCAAAACGATTAATAAGCCTTTCGTCCATCTTAGTTTGAACTGTGCCTGTCCCCCACACCACGCCCTGATGGAGGTCGGTTATCTTAATGAGGTCATTTTTGGCATAATACTGAAACATGATATTATCAAGACACTTTGTCATATGATAAATACTGCCTGGGTGATAGGGATAGACTATATTTGTTTCAACTTCTTTTTCATCATCATACATTTTTACATTTATATATCCCTCAGGGAGCTTTATCCCTGCTGTGCCATATCCGTAAACTCCCATTGTCCCAAGATGAACAACATGGATATCAAGCCCTGACTCTACAATTGCACACAATAAGTTGTGGGTAGCGTTTATATTATTGTCTACTGTGTATCTTTTGTGTTTTGGAGATTTCATTGAATAAGGAGCTGCCCGCTGTTCCGCAAAATGTACTACAATATCAGGATTATAATCCTTAATTAATGACAGTAGCTGGTCATAGTCTTTTGCTGCATCAAAATTCTTAAAATGAACAGTTTTGCCGCTTAACTCCTTCCATGCCCTTAATCTTTCCCCAACGGATGCAATTGGAGTAAGCGAGCCGCATTCAAGCTCGTTGTCAATATTTCTGCGGGAAAGATTGTCAACGATAAATACATCATGTCCTATATCGGATAAATGCAATGACGTCGGCCAACCGCAAAAACCATCACCGCCAAGGATTAATACTTTCATCTTATACCCTCCCCATATCTTTTAAAATCGCTTTTCTCCAATTTTTTGTTTTTATGCATGTATCACATACCGTGTCGCTACGGTAATCAGGACCTTCTGAAAATATTCTTCTTGCTTTCTGAAACTTTTCATTGTTCCAGATTACAAGAAAGTCTTTATCCTTAATATTTCCAAAATCGTCTTTTTTATAATATGCCCAACAACATGGACTAACGCCTCCATCCCAGTTAATTACTCCATGAGTCCATAACCACCTACATTTTTTTTCTTCCTCTATCCTCCGAAACTCTTTATTTTCTGGTGCCCAGTCATTGTTTGCTTTCTCGCCTGTATACCGCCCCATATCTTCAGTAATAGCCCCAACAAAAGAAATATTATCTACTCCTATTTCTCCTGCTAATTGTTTAGCTTTTTCTATTTCCGATTCGTTGTGTTTAAATACTATAAATTGCCATTCTATCTTAGGGTAAGAGCTTCCCAATTTTTGTTTTAAATCTATTATCTTTTTCATATTTGCTACAACTAAATCAAAGTCTCCACTTGCTCTGTATTGCTTATATCTCTCAAGTGACGCACCATCCAAGCTGACATAAAGATATGTTAATCTATTTTCAATCAGCTTAATCATTTCTTCTTTTTTCAGAGGAATGGACAGATTAGAACTAATAGAACTGAGCAGATTTCTCTTGGTGCATAAAGAAACCATCTCATAAATATCCTTATTTAAAAAAGGCTCACCATTATTATACAGACTTACATAGTAAATATAATCAGCGTTTCTTTCAAGTATTGATCTAAAAAGCGTTAGAGACATTCGGCCCTTATTACGTCCAACATTCCCTATCCCAGTAGGGCACAATGGGCACTTCAGATTACAGTTATTGGTTGGCTCAATTACCAAAGCTAATGGGTAATGACTAACTGTATTAGAAAAAATATAATCATTACTCGTCTTAACTAAATTTATAAGTCTTTTGCTTGAAGAACATTTTACTAAAGCATATCCATGCTTCAATCCAACTCTTGAATTTTTTAATATTTTCTTAAAATAGTATCTCATATGATATTTAACTTTGTAAGATATTCTTGCTGAGAACGAAAAAATTTAAACGCAAAGTTTTTACCATTAGCCTAATATTAGCAAATAAAGGTTTTCCGAACCATCTGTCTATTTCGTAATAGTACATCTAATTAACGTTAAGTAACTTCTAAAAAATCTATTTTCACCTTTTATCGTCCTAATTGGTCTCAACATTAGATTGAATCCTGCCCTTATACCCAAAGCTATAACAACAATAAGTCTAACTCCCAATTCATATGGTTTTCCGTAGTGCTTACGAAAATAATAGTATAAGCTTTTATATGAGACGAATGACAGGTCCCTGCAAGCTCCACCAGAGCTTCTACCGCCAAAATGGACTATTTCTGATTCAGGATAATAATATATTTTCCAGCCAGATTCTTTTATCCTCTTACAAAGGTCAACATCTTCAACATACATAAAAAAGTTCTCGTCAAACATTCCGACCTGCTCAATAACATCTCTTCTGATGAGCATGCAAGCGCCTGTTATAAAATCAACTTCAAGCGCTTTATTTGCTTCAGATTGAAAGTGCGATTTAACTGTATGGCCAAACAGACCATATCTCAAGGCGACTGTCTTAAGAAATGTAGGGAATAAGCCTTTCAATCTAAACATTCTTAAAAAAACATACCATAGATTAGGGAGGGTGCTGACAGAGGGTTGCGTAGTTCCATCGTCATTCAGAAGCCTCGGGCCTATCATTCCTATCGTTGGGTATTCCCCTATAAAGTTTATCATTATATTTATTGCATTAGGTTTAATTTCTGCATCGCTGTTCAGCAATAAAATATATTGCCCTCTTGATATGGTAATGCCTTGATTATTTGCCTTGCCAAAACCTAAATTTTCCTTATTTTCTATTAAGCGAACCATAGAAAAAGTTTTTTTAATCATCTCGCTGCTCCCATCGGTTGAAGCATTATCCACTACAATGATTTCGCTGCAAGTAGGCAAGTTGCTTAAAACAGAACGTATACAGGCTTCCAATAGGCCAATGGTGTTATAGCTAACAATAACTACTGATAGGAGAGATTCCATTTATACTTTTTGTAATCCTACCGCCGATGTTCTCACTGATTCAATCGATTTAAGGCGATAAACTAAAGCAATCATCATCATAATAACAGGAGATATAAGTATTTCAGCATTTACGCTTAATATTATGGAGGCTATAAAGATTCCAATAAGACCTAATGATAATTTCTGAGCAAAATAGTGGTTTGTTCTAAAATAAATCCTTAATAATTGTTTTAAAGTTAGCAAAAATATAACTATAAAGAGAAATGTTCCCACAAAACCTATTCTTAGCAGCATCGAATAAATATTATTATGTATATAATGTTTTTCACCCCAAAAAGGAGAAAATTCTTTCACAGTGGTTAATGCACCTTCATGCCCTATCAAGCTGTAGATTGTGCCTCCAAGCCCATTTCCTAATATCGGGCTTTTAGATAAGACCTCAGAATTAATAATCTGCATTTCTAATAACCTTATTTCTGCTCCTGTCGTACTTGCAAATTCAGATATGGAACTGACCCTTTCATAGACGCTTTCAAAGAGATGCACATCAAGTTTTTCAGAAAAAGTATCAACCACAAAAAATACAACTAAAGATATTGTAATCCCTCTAAGCACTGCCTTAAGTTGTATTTGCTTCTTATACATTGTCAGAGAAAATATTATCAGTAGCCCAATGAATAAAGCAAAGTACCCTGTCCTAAACAAAGCAAGAAGGAAACTTAAAGAATAAATTATTAATAAAATATATACAAGAACCTTCTTCCTTAACGTCTTGTAAACAGAGATACTTAATAATATCCCGAATATCGATAAGTTTTGTGACCAACCACGAACCCCAGACTGTAGAAGTTCAAGTTCTCCTTGCAGAATTCTAAATATAAACGACATTATATCCACGATGCCAATAATCGCGAATAAGACAAATAATCCCATCATGAGCGAGTAAATTTGTTTTTCATCTTGAATTACTAGAAGAGTCATAAAGAATATAGAGATTGCAAGGGAATATTTAAATAAATCACCAAATACATATTTGATATCATTTTCTTTATATAGCCCCCAAAGAAAAGATAGCAAGATAATAAATAGCAAAGTTAAAAATAGCTTATTTAATGGTGATGCTATTAAGTAAGCTATATTAGTCTTGTTTTTATTTACAACCGCTTTCATAAAAAAAATCATGAAAACCGTAATTATAAATAACCCTTGGGTAATACCAATTAAAATAAGATTTTCTGTAAGATAACCAAGACCAAAATATAGACCTAAAAAAGATAGTATTACCATTTAAAACTTACCAGCTTTTAGTTGAAATCCTATGCTTTCTTTGCTATTAAAACTATCTCTTCGCCAGCCTGAGGTATAAACTGCAAGATCATCCATTCTACAAGTTGGACTCCCCAGCACAGCATACGAATAATCCATGAGCGCTTAATACCGGTGGCGTATTTTTCTGTACGACGAATAAACCAGCTTGCAATAAACATCCACTCTGCCCCTCGGATAGTAGTAAATGCATTAATTCTTCTAAAGCCCCCTTTCTCTATAAGATATTGCAACGAAGGCATTGCAAAAAGATGCAAATGCCTTGGCGGATCTAAATGAACAAACGCCTCTTTAAATATTCTATGCCCTAAGCTTCTACTATTCGGAGTAGTTATCACCAAATACCCATCTTGTTTGAGGATACGATAACACTCGGATAAAAGCTCTAAAGGATTATAGACATGTTCAATGACATGACTCATAACAATAGCGTTGAAACAGTTGTCGTTATATTCTTGGTCTTTCAGGCTGCCAAGGCGCACCTGTAGACCTTTACTTCTTGCATTGTTAACCCCTAAATGATCAGAATCTATACCCTCGACTTTCCAGCCAAGATTTTGCATCTGCTTCAGCATTTTTCCGCTACCACATCCAACTTCCAGGAGACGTCCATCTATCTTAGGAGGTAAATACATAACGCTACCATCTGCTTCTGCCCGTAAACCTGGATGAAGAGAAATGACGATACCTATAAATTTCTTCCAAGCCGCTGTTGTATTCTTGTTGTAGCCATATTTATATGCTGTGTAGCCCTCTTTGAACAAATAAAATAGCCGACGGCCTAATGTATTAGAAGCATTTACATCTTGATGGGTATAGTAATTCTGATATGCCTTACCTATATCTTCCTCAAGAGGCATTGGGTCAAGCCATATTAGACCACATTCTTGATTAGGGCATCTCAACATATTCCATTTACCATATACACCAAAAAGACGATCTTGCAAGTCACTGTAGAGAGGAACTCCCTTAGAGTTGCATAGATAGCATGACGTACATGGACGACTTTGAATAAGATTTTTATCTTGCTTCATTTTCATTTCTCAAAATTAAAGGTTTCAGGACTTTACAAGCTGTCATCCTTTCATCATGACTCAATACTAAAAACCATGAAGCAATACTAAATACAAGAAACATCACTAAAACAAATATCCATTTAATAAGAATATCATGTAGCAAAGCACCAAAAACTATAGTAAGTAATGCTATCACAAGAACAAATATCATATTCCGCGTGAATAGTGTTTTATTAAGAAAAAGTCTTTTAGCCATTGAAAATAAAAGCGCTGCATCTACCATAACACGGAGCGTCCATGCAATCGCGGCTCCTTCAATGCCATACATCTTAATCAGCGTCCAAATAGCAGCGAGGTAAAAGGGACACTCTAAGAAATGTAGCTTAGCTGTAAGATCAGGCCTTCCAGCGCCTTGCACCAATGCAAAAGGAACTTGCGCCATGCTATTAATTAGCAGCCCAGCGCTTAACCATTGCAGTATGTGAGTGCTTCTTTCTGCAAATTCATTGCCTAACCACAAATCAAGTCCTTCATGTGCCATAGTAATGGTAAACAACACAATAGGGAATAGTACAAGGAAGATATATTTAACGCCTCTTACGAAAAGTTGCGCGATCCTGTCTATATCCTGATTAATAAGGGTAGAAAATGCAGGAAACAAGACACCAACTAATGCCGCGGGGATTATCCAGAGCCTCGTTACAATCTCATACGGCGTAACATAGTAAGCTGCGGCAGCCACAGAAATTGTCGCACCGATCAGAAAACGGTCAAAGTATACCATAAGAGGTCCAATTATGTTGCTTATTGTCATCCATGCACCAAACTGAAACAATGGTTTTATTATCTTGGGTTTCAAGGCTATCCCATAACGCAGAGCCGGTACAACCTTAAGGCAGAATAAAAAGCTTATCAACCAAACAATCAGTCGCCCCATTGCTAAGACTGTTACTATCCAGAGAAGGCTTTTGGAAAAAGGTAAAACGAGTAGAGGCCCTAAAAAAGTAAATATACCCATTAGGATTCTAACAGGGCCTGTCAGATCAAATCGCTGATGCGCCTCCAAAAAACCACTTAGTCCTGCGGAGCTAACGACTATAGGTATAACAAATGCAAAGAGATAGAAAGATTGTAAGGCTTCAACTTGCAATGCCTTGGGAATTTTGATTATATCCTGCACCAACCATGGCGACAACAAGGCTGATATCAATGCTCCGATAACACCCAGAAAAAAGATAAGAAATAAGGCAGTCCAAAAGATATGGGGAATATCGTCAGCATGACCAGCTCCTAATTTTTCTGCCACGATTTTTGTTAATGCCCTGCCAAGTCCGAGATCGGATAAACTGAAATACCCAATTATCGCCCATACAAGCGTCAGAATACCAAAGCGATCGATACCGATATGTTTAATTAGGACAGGTATGGTAAATACAGCTATTAAAAGTGGTAAAACATAACTACCAAGGTTCCATACTGTGTTTCGTGTAAGAGCCCGCGTATTTACCAAATCTTTGTTAGTCATCCTGTTGTGGCGGATTTCCTTTAAAAGACTCTCTTAAAACTGCCAAGAAAACTCCTATTAAAATGCTAACAATCCCTGCAAGTGCAACATTTAACTTAATAGTTGGCTTAATTGGCTTCTCTAATACATGAATCGGCGTTAATATACCTATGCCTTTAAAATTCTTAAGCTTCTCGTCAACTGAAAATTTTTCGGTTTTTAACTCCAATATTTTTTTATCAATCTTAAGCATATCAGATACTTGAAACCTCTTTCTTTTATCTCTGAGTATTGCATTATAGTCTTTTCTAATTTCCTCCAATGACTTTAAAGTATTAGTGAGTTCTTCGGATTTACTTACAAGCATGTTTCTTTCAGCATCAATATAGCTTTTTATAAAGGGATAGTTATTTAGATTTTTGATTATTTCTGAGATCACTTTTGCAATATCCTCGCGCTCCTTTGAATCCACTGTTATTCTTATTACATCCAGGGTATCAGTGGGGGTGAAGCTGACATCTGTGACTAAACTGTAGCTCTCTGACAAAAAGTTCTTAGCTGCTTGTTTTGTAAGATGTTCACTAATAATAATCATCGTCCTGTTCCACTCTTGGCGTGGCATTATCTGCACAAGCGCCTCGCCTCTATATATTTTTGGAGACAAAGAACTTATAATGCCTGCCGCGCAAAGAGAAGCTAAAAAAAGCGCGGCGATGAAGCCTCTTTTCTTTATAATTAACCTCCATAAGTCATAAAGGCTTAATCCATTTCTGTTAGCTGGACGTTCTTCAGCTACCATGGTAAATACAGCTGCTATTGCAAATACAAACCATGTAGCCCTGTTCATATCAAATGAAAAAAAGAAGAAGAAAATTATTATAATAATAAAAATATAATTCCAAGGCATTATCAAACTATAGAATTCATGATTTCTCTTTCTTCTTAGTAAAATGTATATTGAAATAACTATAAGAAGAAAGAAGGCGAACCCTATTAAGCCTATATCAATGAGTATATCTAAATAACTATTATGAGAGTATGCCTTAAGAATCTTGTGAGCAGCCATTAATCCGCCTCCAAACATGGGGTTTTCACCTATTGCCTGATACAGAGGATACCATATTTGAAACCTTGCATGTGATGGCATGCCCGCTAATGCAACCCGTTGCTTTATTGCCTCAATAAAGTTTACATCTATTACCAATAATAAGGGGATAGCAAGACAAATAAATATCAATAGCGCCTTTAAATTTTTTAAAAAGCTATATCTATCCTTTTGCAATCCTAAAAATCCTATTATGAACGGGCTGATAAATAAAGAGGCTAAAACAGTTTTAGAAAATGTCAGCATAATAGCAATAAATATTATAAAACTGCCAAGATATTTTAGAGGTTTTGATAAGTTGTTAAGCCATATTACGCACAAAAAAGACATTGTTAGTAAAAGAGCTAAACTGTTAGGCTCATCTATCAAACCAGATGCCCTAAGGACCCCTTCACCATCCGCTCTCACTCCTATTGTTTTAAATGAGCCGCATATATTCTTAGGGCTATTGTTTAATCCATTAAAGTATAGTCCTATGACGATGCACGCGAAAAATATACCAACTATAAAGATCGCAAGATTAATTTTTTTTAGTTCGTCTGTGTTTCTTAATGAAAGAATTATCAACAAAAATAGAATAAAGTTTCTAATAACCCGCATGAACTGAGCGAGCCCCATTTCAGGAAGGGGAGACAGGATAGCGCCAACCCCGTTCCATATCAAAAAAAGACAGGCAAAGATAAGAGGAAGGGAGTCAATACGGTTTGATATTATCTCTCTCTGTCTTATCTCCTTATTTAAGAGCGCATAAATCAGCCATAGCGCTATAACTATATTAGCAGGAGTAATTTTTACGCCGATATCATAAGGTAAGGTTGGGGAAAAATTGGCTGCGAAAAATAGAACTAAAAAAGCGAGCATTTTTTCTAAAAAGCAAAGGGGATTGCTGGCAAGCTGGAAAGCCAACAAGCTGGCAAGCTATCAGGCTAACCGGCTATCTTTTTATAGAAACTCCATAATAGTTTACCCGCCTCGCAGCGCAATAGCTCTATCTCTTCATAATCCTTTTCAGAAATATACCCAAGCCTTTTTGAGAAGTCAATCAGATATTCCGTTTCTGCCTGAGCCGATAAATCTTGCAAGTTCTTTATCTCCTTTTCTCGCATAACCTTTACCCCATGAAATATTCTTTAAGCCTATTCTTAATATATCGCTTGCCATATGTAGTCTTTAAATATTTTTCTCTTTTTAAAGCGTCATTTTGGTTATGACAGGCTTCATAATATATTAACTTAAGAGGCCTTCTGTTTTTAGTTGACGTAACCCGCCCTTTATTGTGGAGATCTATCCTTGCTTTGAGATTATTGGAATATCCAACATACAGGTTACTATCCATTTCACTTTTTAACACATAAATGTAATACATATTATTTCATGGGGTGAACAATATTTGTATGTATGGAAAGGGCAGCCCTTCTTAGCTGAGAAGTAAGGCCGTATATTTCGTCCTTAGGAAAACTTTTTGTGAGCTTATATACCTCAAGAGCAAGCCCATCGGCTTTTTGCCATACTTTTAGTTCCTTGTAGATCATTTCAAGCTAAAAAGCTGGCAAGCCGAAGGTTCTATTTTCCCAGCCTTTTTTGGGATATATCCTCTAATATTTCATCAGAAACGTAGAAGCCTTTATCCTTGAGTTCTCCTGCCTTAGCGTAAGCGTTCTCTATCAAACCTAACTGTTCAGCCTTGAGCAAGATGCCGATAGTCCCAGTAATATTTAACCCCAGCGTCTCAGCAATCTTTCGAGCCTTCAGATCATCAATTATGATTCTCACGCCTGTATCTTTTGATAATGCAATAACCTCTGATTCTCCTTTACCCAGATTTAGGTCGGTCATGAGAAGCTTTATCAGTGAACCTTCAACTTGTTTTATTGCATAACAGTTAATGGAAGGGGTCCCAAACTCAGAAATAACAGCTTCTGGCAGGATAATTTCAGAATAAATTTTGCAGAGCACATCTATAAGGTTGATTTTCTCTAATGCAATAAGAGCAGAGGTATCCGCAATAGCCTTTTCAGGCATTTTTCAGTTCTTTATCAAGGTCAAGTTTCACATATTTTATAGGTGAGATGCCACGGTGTATAAGCACTTCACCCAAGGCTTTTTCTGAGTAACCTGCTATTTCAGCTGCCTTCCCCAGAGAAACTATGCCGTCTTCGAATAGCTTTATCGCAAGCAACAATTTTATTTCGTCTTCTTTTATGTTAAGTTCAGGCAATTCAACAGATATGCCCATTTTGCTCGCCTCCATAGACTACGATTTTAATCAATTATATCATACAAAGCTTATACATTTCTTAATTATCACGCCAGGGGTCAGGCCTCAGGCTGTTTTGTAAAATAGCTCAGAATTTTCAAAATAATGCCATCTTATCATGGCCTTTCTTTGCTATTTTATCCGGATTAAACTGCGGAATTTATGGTCTCCCTTAAGTATTTATTTCTGAGATGTTTAAAATCAAAATATTTTTTATAGATTGATCCCTCAAATTTTTACCCTACAGAGCGCTATCTTCCCATAGCTCCGCACTCTCAGTTGCATATTCAGGATTGTTCTGTAACTAAAAAAGAGATTAAAAAAAAGACAAGCAGGATATCTACTTAATATTATGAACAGTCTTTCTGCCAATTATCTTCAATTAACGTTAATGCCTGGCGTACTTTTAATATAGATAAGCCTGAATCTATTTTCAAGATACTGTCAACTATTTTGTGTAAATTTGATATAGCGGCAAATTGGGTCGCACCTTCCCTATCGGGTTTGCTATCCAACTCAACTCCATCTTTAATGATATAAATGCCAGAAGTCTGTAACATGCATTCTCTCCGGCTACT
>JACQXF010000083.1 GCA_016208855.1 Nitrospirota bacterium
TTTGCCGCTATATCAAATTTACACAAAATAGTTGACAGTATCCAGATGGACTTGACTGCCTTGTCCATCGCAGCCTGCGAATTGATTGTTTTTCCGTTACTGTTATTGTTTTTAGTTCTTGCCAAAATCAAACACCTCTCTCAGAATCGCTCCTGGTATAGCCTCGATTGCTTCGAGTTGGCTGTCAGATGCCTGATGAACAGTGCTTACCTCCGCCATCTTTCTTTCAAGTTCATTTGCAATGGCGATTTGGTCGTCAATGGTGGGGGGAAGGGGGATTTTTAAGTTTGCAATGTCACTTTTTCTAATTGATGGTAAAGCTTGTGTATTGGCTATGTCGGCTAAATCAATTGAACCAATCCAATAATAAAGATATTTGCTCTTGGTATTTGATTTAGGAATCAGCCCCATAATATTATTATCAAAAGTTGCTTCTACACCAAGCATTCTTTTCTTATTTGTCAGTAAAGCCCCTCCAACCTTTGGGAAAATTACCGTACCTGCTGGATATCCCTTAGCTCCGATTGAATTCAAAATGTTTTCATCAACATAGTTTTCTGCTTTTAACATAATTACTTGAGAATCCATATGGTTCATGTCGCTAACTTTAATATAAGGATAGGGCATATTTTTTTGTCCCTGTAAATGCTTAGGGAAGCCAAAACCATTAACAATTTCACATAGACTTTCAAGCTTCACCCACATCCACCCCTTGGGCAAATCTGCTTCAGATTTTACAGGGAAAATATCTCGTAATATTCCACCTGCCATTGCACTAACCGCCTCTTTCTGCCTCAATGCCGCCTGACGCATGGTTTCAACCTCAGCCATTCTCAGCTCAAGCTCATTGGCAATGGCGATTTGGTCGTCAATGGTGGGGGGAAGAGGAATCTCAAAATGTTTAATCAGATCTTTTGTTATTTCTACAAATGTATTTCCATGACTTTGCTTCTGAATTTCAGGTATGATCATTTTGATGGCAAAATATAGGTAGGGGCTATGGATTCCTTCCTTCGGAACAAAGTTCTTAAATCCTTGATTAGTGCATAACGGCTTTTTTGTAATGGCAATATTACCGACAGGCGCTCTGCTTGTAAGAAGCACTGTACCCACTGGTAAAAGCTTTGTTGAGCAGCTTTCAAGTCCGGCCCGTGTTATTTTTCGTTCGGTGTCTTCGATATAGATTGAATCTAATTTACCTAAGTCAGTTGGTGTTGCCCATAATATATCACCATTCCAGAAAGCTGGTTCATCAGTGGAAGGTGTTGACCCGTTAATAATTTCGGCTATCCCATTTTTGCCACCAAGTTTAGCCCATTTCCACCCCTTCGGCAATTGTTTTTTAATATCCTTCATGCCGGCAGCCTTTCGATCATTTAGCTTCCTTCTCATCTGTCTTAAGTTCTGCCTCAATTTCCTCAACAGTCGGCAGGCTGCCTTTCAATTTCTTGGGCAATGATTCGGTAAGCTTGTATCCTGAAACGCCTATTGGTTTTCTGTTATCTCGCAGGGCGTATTCAACGATTACCTTATTTTTTGCCTTGCAAAGGATTACGCCGATACTCGGCTGGTCGTCTTCGTGACGAATGAGGTCGTCAACTGCCGAGAGGTAGAAATTCATCTTTCCGGCAAATTCAGGCTGGAAGTCGCCGATCTTAATATCAATCACAACAAAGCAACGCAACTGCAGATGATAGAAGAGCATGTCGAGATAGAAGTCCTGGCCGCCCACTTCAAGGTGATACTGACTTCCCACGAATGAAAAACCGACGCCGAGTTCGAGAAGAAACCTGCGAAGGTTCTCCATCAAGGCACGCTCTATATCTCGTTCAAGGGCTTCTTCTGCAATGCCGAGAAAATCGAAAATATAGGGGTCTTTCAAGACCTCCTGCGCCAATTCCGACTGCGGCTGTGGAAGCGTACGGCTGAAATTGGTAATCGCTTTGCCCTGCCGATGATACAAGCGGCTTTCTATTTGATGGACGAGCACGTTACGGCTCCATCCATGCTCAATTGTCTTGTGTATGTACCAGTCCCGTTCGTCTTTATCTCTGATCTTATCAAGCAGTACACAGTTATGAAACCATGGAATTTGTGCAGCAACCTGCTGCACAAATTGCTTATCAGAATAAGCCTCTGCAAAAGCGCGCATGTATTTCAGGTTTCTCTGTGAAAAACCCTTCATCTCCTGGAATTCATGGCTCAAGTCAACAGAAAGCCGCTCTATAATCTTGGCGCCCCATTTTTCAGCGGCCTGCCTTGTGAGAATCTCATGCCCGATTTCCCAATAAAGAATAACCAGTGCCCTGTTAACAGATAATGCTGCTTTATGTTGTGCTACGCGTATCTTTTCCTTCAATGAGATGATAAGTTCAATGTAGCCTTTTGAATGTTCAATCATATCATTCATGCCAAAAGCCTCGCCTTAGTTTCCTGAATCAATGATTGAGGCTCGACTTTCACTCCCAGAAGCGCATCGAAGCCGCCGCTTTTGATAATTTCTTCCTCATCAAATAAGTTTGTCGTCTCCAATTCCTCAATCCCGCCTTTTTCAAACTGCTTTGCAACAGTCAGCAGAACCTTACCTGTTCTTTCAGGTAAGCCCCTCAGCCACACTTTATTTTTATACGTAAAGGCAGCAACTCTTTCGTTGCGAGATTTAGGAGGTATGTTATAACCTAATTCTGCCAACACATCAAAAAGGTCACACTCCTGTTCATCTTCAAGTTCACGCACCAACCTGACAGCTCCTTCGCCTCCGGGCAGGTTATCAAGAAGCCTGATCCGTTTTTCAGGCGTAATCCATGTCTGCCTGAGGGCATCAATGCTTGGGGCGTCCTCAACGAGCTTTTCAGCCAAGCGCTGTTTATATTCCTCGACAGGTATAAGAACCTCTTTTCCGTCTTCCACACAAAGTATAGAGCTGCCTTCCCCTTGAATCTGCACGGTAAACTGCTGTTCTCCTACTCGGATAATCTTTCGCTTTGGAACATCGTTCTTACCAAATGTATGCGTAGGGGATCCTATGCCTGCCGGCGGTTCTTCCTCAGGCTTAGAGGGTCTGGCACGACTGATAAATTCTTCCCCAAAAAGCCGCGTCGAGTTCGTGTAATCATACACACGGAACATGGCTTTTGATCCTCTGGGCTCGCCTGTGCGCGTGCCTCTCCCAAGCATCTGGTAGAAACTAATCGGCGATTCGAGATAGCGGAAGAATGCGACATTGTCCAGATTAGGTATATCAACGCCAGTGGAAAGCAGTTCCACGGTAGTTGCGATAAAATGGGAATTCTTAGAACCCCTGAAATCCGGGATAAGTTTATCAGCCGACGGCCTCAAGTCAGGGTTGCCCGTGCACTGAAAGGCGTACCATTCCTTTAGTGTACGTTTATTTTCCTTGCACCATTTTTCATAGATATTGTTCAAAGCGAGCATGATCTGATTTGCGTGATTGTCTCTTGCGCAGAAAATGATTGTTTTCTGATGAGGCCCGCCGGTTGACAGAAGATGCTGGAACAGGTCTTCAGACATGGCTTTGACCCTGTCATCAAGCATAAGATTCACTTCATAATCCTTTGCGGTGTATTGTTCTTCGATGTCTTCGGGATTTACTTTCTTGCCTGTATAAGGATCAAAGGCTGATCGTTTTTCGATGTCTTCTTTGGTAATCTCTTTTTTGTCCAGATCAACAACTCGGCGGATTACCTCGCAGGCAGCAAGGTATCCGTCATCCTGAGCAGCGCCTATGGAATATTCATAAACCGGCTCTCCAAAATACTCGATATTATGTGCTGTTATATCTTCATCCTTCTTTCTGCCTTCCGCATCCTTTTTGCCTCCGGTAACAATGCGCGGTGTTGCAGTCAATCCTATCTGCACAGCATCTGGATTGTCTTTCAGGATTACGCTCCATTTTCCCCATGCGCTTCGATGACATTCATCAATGATAATATGGCTGAAATAATTCTTCGGATAATTTTCCTTCCAGAATTTTGGCTCATCAAATTCCTCAGTTACGTTAAGCGTCTGATACGTTGCAACCAGAATTCTCGCATTTTTCTGAGGGTCTTGCGTTGTAATAATCTGGACGTTATCGCCAAATATGCCGTGTAATTTTGCATTGCCCTGCGTTCTCAACTCATCGCGGTCGCAGACAAATAAGGCTCGCTTAAGCTGTCCTGCCTGGGCAAGTTTATAAAGTAATTGAGCCGCAATAATAGTTTTCCCCGTGCCGGTTGCCAGAGACAGCAAAATTTTCTTATTGCCGCTTGCAATTTTCTCAAATGTTGCACGGATAGCCGCATCCTGAAAATAATAGCGCGCAGCGTCGCCGCCTTTATAAGGCATCAGCAGGGGCTTCATGCTATCAGAAGTGAGCTGCAACCCTTTAATCTGTTCATATCTTTGTCTCAGGTTTTCAGGCTTTGGAAAGTTGCTTAAAGACAGCGCATCAGCAATCTGTCCTGTATCCTCGGCATATTCTGCATAGAGATGTCCGTTGGTTGAAAAGACAAAGGGCACATTGAACTTTTTCATGTAGTCTTTTGCCTGTTGAATACCGAGCGAGGGAAGCTTGTCCTCAGCTTTTGCTTCAAGTAGGGCAACTGGCATTGGCGGTTTCCCTTCTATTACAGAGATACAAAGGAGGTAATCAGTTCTGCCCTTCCTTTTTCTCGGCTTTCCATCAACGATATCAACCCCGCCTGGGGTCTTTTCCTCTCGGATAAAGGCGTCTATCCATCCCCGATCAAAAAGGACATGATTTATCAGCTCAGTTCTTGTTTGCTGTTCGTTGCGTGACATAATGTCCCTTGTTTATCTATCAAAAAAAGAGTGTTGTTGCCTAAAATTAGCATTAAGAAAGAAGCTTTTAACTCCAAAAGATTATAGCAAATATAAGGATATGATGTTTAGAAAATAATATCTTCTTTAAGGATAACGTATCAGCTTCTTAATAAAAGGCGTCACAAGCGGGCTGGCTTTGATTGCTTTTACGATTTTCTCTTTGATTACAATTGGAATATTCCTTGTTATGACTTCAAATTTCTATTTTGGTAAAAACAGGACATTCTTATTTTGGCTTGACATAATATTTTTGCTCAGTTGCCAAACGTAATGCGTTCATGTTAAATTGACAAGGCAATGATAGATTTAATAAAAAAATTTCCTGAAACCCCTGTGCTCGTTATCGGCGATATTATGGTAGACCGCTATATTACAGGCAAGGTTAGAAGGATATCTCCTGAGGCGCCTGTCCCTGTTGTTGAGATAGCAGAGGAAGAACTCCTGCTTGGCGGCGCTGCAAATGTGGTTAATAATATCCTCTCTCTGGGCGGCAGGGTCTTTGTCGCAGGCGTGGCGAAGGTATTATTGTAGAGAGCGGCAGGCCTACTACAGTGAAAACACGTATTATCGCACACAATCAGCAGGTGGTAAGGTTTGACAGGGAATCTAAAGAAGATATCAGCCCTTCCACCCTTTCTTTAATACTTAAATATGTGAAGGATTGCCTGCCTGAGATTAAGGCTATTATACTGTCTGATTATTGTAAAGGGGTGATAACCAGAGACCTTGTGCGAGAGATTATCAAGATTACCCGCTCAGAGGTATTTATAGCTGTAGACCCAAAGGTGGGGCATTTTGATTACTATAAAGGCGTAAGTTTTATAACCCCAAACATTAACGAGGCGTCCTTTGGTTCAGGCATTGATATAGCTGATGAGGAAACACTAATCAAGGCAGGAGAGAGTCTTCTTGAAAAACTTAAATGCAGTGCTGTCCTGATAACACGCGGAGAGGAGGGGATGAGCCTTTTTGAAAACAACGGCAGGGTAACGCATATCCCAACCTTTGCAAGAAAGGTCTATGATGTAACAGGCGCCGGCGATACGGTTATCGCTGCTTTCACATTGTCTTATTCAGCAGGCGCAGACATGAAGGAATCCGCGATACTTGCCAATCATGCGGCAGGCATTGTTGTCGGCGAACTCGGAACAGCAGTAGTAACTCCAAAAGACATTCTAAAAAGCATAAACTCACAGAGGAACAATGAAACTATCAAAACGGTCAAACTCAATTAAACCATCTCCTACATTAGCAATTGACGCCAGGGCAAAGGCGCTCAAGGCGCAAGGCGTTGACATCGTAAATTTTGGCGTTGGAGAGCCTGACTTTGATACGCCTGAAAATATCAAAGAAGCTGCAAAAAGAGCCATTGAAAGCGGCTTCACAAAATATACGCCGGTAGGCGGAACAGACGAGCTGAAAGAGGCGATTATTGAGAAGTTTAAAAAAGACAATGCGCTCTCCTATGCAAAAGACGAAGTAGTTGTCTCCTGCGGCGCAAAACACAGCCTTTATAACATTGCGCAGGCGCTCTTTGAGGCAGGAGATGAGGTGTTGATACCTGCCCCTTACTGGGTATCATATCCTGACCAGGTCTTGCTGAATGATGCCGTGCCTGTAATTATTAAGACTGAAGAGGAAAACTCCTTTAAGATAACCCCTGAACTCCTTAAGGCTAATATCTCAGGGAAGACAAAGGCGTTAATATTAAACAGCCCTTCAAACCCCACAGGGTGCGCTTATGACAGGGCGAGCCTTGAGGCAATTGCAGGGACGGCAGTAAAGAATGATTTCTATATAATCTCTGATGAGATCTACGAAAAACTTATCTATGATGGGTTCAGCCATATAAGCATCGCCTCTCTCGGCGACGAAATAAAACAGAGGACGATAACAGTAAACGGACTTTCAAAGTCACATGCGATGACAGGATGGCGTATCGGATTTGCTGCAGGGCCCAAGAATATTATAAGCGCCATGACAAATATCCAGAGCCAGTCAACATCAAACCCTGCCTCTATTTCACAAAAGGCTGCTTTGGAGGCCCTGAAGGGTAGTCAGGATTTTGTTCCCAAGATGGTTAGCGAGTTTGATAAACGGCGTCTTTATATGATTGAGCGTCTTAACAATATGAAAGGAGTAAGCTGCTTAAGGCCTGTCGGCGCCTTTTATGCCTTCCCGAATGTTTCCTCATGCTATGGCAGAAGGTTTAACGATAAGATGATAAGCTCTTCGTTTGATCTCTCTTCCTATTTGCTTGAGGAGGCGAATATTGCGGTTGTTCCAGGAGGGGCCTTCGGGGATGATAAATATATACGGCTCTCTTACGCTACATCTATGGAAAATATTCAAAAAGGTCTTGACAGGATTGAGGCCGCGCTCTCTGCCCTTAAGTGATTTTAGATATGCAAGCGTTTGATAAGACGGGCTTGCATGCCTGTCATTGGCAGACGAAAATCATTCAGTTTAGGTATAATATTAAACATCGTGCTTAAGCAAATGAAGATAGAGGGGCTTCTTTTTGACCCGAGAAGCAATATGTATATACTGCTTCTTAAGGAGGTTAACGGAACCGATACGCTGCCTATCTGGATAGGCAAACCAGAGGCAGACTCCATAGCCCTTGCCCTCGGCAATATCTCCACTCCGCGCCCCCTTACCCATGACCTTATAAAGAATGTCATTACAGATCTCAAGATGAAGGTGCTGAAGGTTGTGGTTACAGATATTGTTGATAATACATATTATGCTAATATCCTTATTGATAAAGGCGGGGTTGAAGTGCCTGTTGATTCAAGACCCAGCGATGCAATAGCTGTAGCTGTCAGGATGAACTCCCCTATCTTTGTAGAGGAGAGGGTTATAGAGCACAGAAATAGTGATGAACTGGAGGAGTGGCTTAAGAATCTTAAACCAGAAGATTTTGGCAACATTATGTAAAGATGCTACTCAGGACAGAAGGGATTGTCCTTAAAACTCATAAATACGGTGAGGCAGACTTAATAGTAACCTACTTCACCCTCCAAAAAGGCATAATCAAGGCCTTTGCAAAAAGCCCGAGAAAGACAAAAAGCCGCTTCGGAAGCAGCATGGAGCCCCTGACTTACTCCATGATTTCGCTATGGGGAAAAGAGCAGTCAATGCCTAAGATTACACAGTCTGATATAATCAGCTCTTTTCATAACATAAGAGAAAACCTTCATGACTTTATTAACTCATCAAAACTTATTGAGATCCTGCTCAGCTTGACTCCCGAGGGTATCCCTAATAAGAGGCTCTTTTCATTTCTGCTCAACACCCTTAACCTTATCGCCTCCCTTGAGCAGAAGCAGAAGGAGACGTTTTACTTGATACTGCAGGTTCATCTGCTTACCCTGCTTGGCTATGCCCCGCGTCTTAAAGGATGCGGAAAGTGCGGCGCAAAGACTCTTGATTTTTATCCGTCATTAGGAACCCCTTTGTGCGGCAAATGCGCTGTGAGGCCTCTTGTAGGGAAGGAGCCTCCTGTAAGGATAACAGAGGGGCTCATAAACTTTTATTCTCACTGCCTTGCCTGGCCTGTCTATATCCTCAGGCGGCTTAAGCCCAGGCAGGATACAATTGCTGAACTTTCATTTATAATAGATAAACATCTAAATCACTTGCTTCAGAAAAGACTTTTAACATCAGAGTTTCTTGTGAGAAAAGGAGCTAATCATGTGTGAAACAAATGCTTATGTAGCAAAAGAGGATAAAGAAGAGCTGTATCTGGAAAACATAGATATTATCAGGCCTGAGGCAGGAGGGGTTTATCTGAGGAGCCTTTTTGGCGAGCAGAAATCCTTTCCCGGCTCTATAAAAGAGATATCACTTGCCAGGCATAAGATAATATTAAAAGAAGAATAATGGAAAAGCATGGATGCCTTCAAATCCCTATAAAGCAACATGCCTGCCGGCAAGATTCGATATGTGTCATTACGTAATCTTTATATAGGGTATTGCATAGAATTGTGCGGTATACTGATTATGTAATGACATGCTATGGTGTTGCGAATAGGGCTTTTCAGGCATCCATGCTTTTCCTAAAGGCATTTTCCGTGCAACTTTTATTTGTCAGATAACACTATATGGGTTGAAGTGCCCTTTCTGTAGATAAGTAACAGGACATCTTCTTTTGGCTTTATCTTTGAGACAATATTTTCATATTCTTTAGAGTTTGTTATCTTTTTCCTGTTTATCTCCTGGATTATATCTCCTTCCATGAGTTTTTCTTCTGCAGGAGCGCCTTCCTTGAGGCCCGCGATAATAATCCCCTTTACCCTTGAGGGGATATTCAGATGCCTGTAAATCTCAGGCGTCAGATCCTCCACTGCTATCCCTCGCATGGCATTTTCAAATTCCCTGCCCGCGGTTTTCTGCATCTCTGACGGCAGCTCTCCTATAGTTACTTTAAGAGACTTTGTTTTGCCGTCTCTTATGATTTTAATATCAACCTCTTTCCCGGGTGGTGTATCCGCAACCATATTTCTCAGGAGATACGGCTCGCTTATCTTCTTGCCGTCGTATTCCAGAATAACATCCCCTCTCAATAAACCTCCCTTTTCGGCAGGGCCTCCTTCTGTTATATCGCCAACCAGTGCGCCAAAATCTTCTTTGAGATTAAACTGCTTTGCAAGCTCAGGGGTTATCGGCTGCACTGACACGCCCATCCAGCCCCTTACAACCTTTCCTCTCTTAACAAGGCTTTCCATAACAGTCTTTGCCATGCTGCTTGGAATTGCGAAACCAATGCCCTGATAGCCGCCTGTTACGCTGAATATGGCTGTATTAATACCAACAAGCTCGCCCCGCACATTAACCATTGCGCCGCCTGAGTTGCCCGGGTTAATGGCAGCGTCTGTCTGAATAAAATCTTCGTAGTCAGCAATGCCTACATTCGCCCTGCCCACTGCGCTGACTATGCCCATCGTAACTGTCTGGCTCAACCCGTAAGGGCTTCCGATAGTGAGCACTACCTCGCCGACCTTCAGCTTGTTTGAATCTCCCCATGGAATCGTAGGCAGGTTTGATGCCTCTATTTTAATAACCGCAAGGTCTGTCTTTGGGTCAGCGCCTATTACCTTGCCCTTAAATTCCCGCTTATCAGGAAGCAGGACATTTATCTCATCAGCATCTTTAATTACATGGTTATTTGTCAGTATATAGCCGTCGCGTGATACTATAACGCCGGAGCCTATCCCCCTTGTCTTGCGTTCCTTGGGCGTTTTTTGAGGGCCAAACTCATCCCCAAAGAATCTTCTGAAGAAGGGGTCTTCAAACAAGGGGTCTACCCCCTTGTTAACCTTAACTGTTCTTGATGTTGATACATTGACAACAGCAGGTTTTACAGCCCCTGCTATCTCTGCCATTGCTTGTCCTGTCTTTGTGAGCAGGTCAACGGACTCGTTTGAAATTGCCTCTGCGTAAGGGGCAATAACGCTGATAAAGAAGAATATGCTTATAATAGTAATAAGCAGGAAAGAATTTTTTTCTCTTGAAAACATTTTCTACTCCTTGTAATATTAAAGCCTTCGGTTTAGGGGATACTTCACTTTTACAGCATTGTTTATATATTATATCTATGAAACTGGCGCTGTCAATAAACGCACCCTTTGCTTATTGACAGATGGAATCGGGGCGTAGCGCAGCCTGGCTAGCGCACCTGCCTTGGGAGCAGGGGGTCGGAGGTTCGAATCCTCTCGCCCCGACCATAAAGACAGTAACAAGTCAACAGTGACGAGTAACAAGTAAAGAATCTTCAAGCTCGTTACTTGTTACTCGTCACTGTTTTAAGATGCGCCTGTAGCTCAGTTGGATAGAGCAACTGCCTTCTAAGCAGTGGGCCAGGGGTTCGAATCCCTTCAGGCGCACCATAAATTTTGCTTTGCAAAATTTGAAAGTGATAAGTTATAAGTAAGGGAATTTTAATTTTAACTTTACACTTCTAACTTTTAACTTATCGTTATTCGGTGAGTGTAGCTCAGTCGGTTAGAGCACCAGGTTGTGGCCCTGGTGGCCGGGGGTTCGAGTCCCCTCACTCACCCCAAAAAACAGTAACAAGTAGCGAGTGACGAGCAAAGAATTTTTAAGCTCGTTACTTGTTACTCGTCACTGTTTTAAGATGCGCCTGTAGCTCAGCGGATTAGAGCATCGGCCTCCGGAGCCGAGGGTCGGAGGTTCGAATCCTCTCAGGCGCGTATGCAATTTTTGTGTTGCAAAATTTGCGGTAAATAGGGTTTAGTAGTTGGTGATTTTAAAGGGCCTGTAGCTCAGTTGGCAGAGCAGCTGACTCTTAATCAGCGGGTCGAAGGTTCGAATCCTTCCAGGCTCACTTTCTCTTTCCTGTTTCAAAGCCCGCACCTTTATACCCGTCAAGCCATTCCCTGGGAGGAGCGGTCTTTTTTTCATAGAAGGCTTGCGTTTAGGAATCAAGCTGATTTGTTAATACAGATACTACAGCAGTGTTCTAATAAACTGTGCAATATGCATATGTTTTATGCCCTTTTCCCCGCCTTCTATCATTCTGTCCATTGAGACAACGAATTTGGGATAATTGTCTGATATCTGGAGCAGATTTCCAAATTCTCTGTCCCATGTCTTTTTGTCAGGAATAAGATATGCTACCTGCACATAAAGCCTCTCTCCCTTTTTTTCACCGACAAAATCTATTTCTCTTGCACCCATCTGCCCTACTGTAACGGTGTAGCCCGATACCCTCAGATGCATATAAACTATATTCTCAAGCACCTTGTTGATGTCAGAGAGGCGGTAGCCGACAAGGGCATGCCTCAGCCCGCAATCCTGAAAATAGTATTTGTCGTTGATCTCAAAAAGCCGTTTGCCTGCTATCTCAGAGCGACGGACTTTGAATATGAGAAACGCATTAGACAGAAAGGAGAGGTAATTGAGAACTACATTTGGTGAGATTTTTGTCTTTTGGGATTTCAAAAAATCACTAATCTTCTTTGCAGAAACCAGGCTTCCTACATTATCCGCTACATACGCTACGAGCCGCTCAAGAAACGCCACATTCCTGATGTTGTATCTTGCCACCACATCTTTAAAGAGTATCGTGTTATTTACACTTTTCAGATAATCATAGACAACTTCATCATTCATCTCCAGATTGATTAGATATGGAAGCCCCCCGTATTTGATATATTTCAGGAAAGAATCTTCTGTATTTTCAAGCTTGTGGAAAATAAGAAATTCAGGGTATGAGAGGCTGTAAACCTCAACCTCCACATATCTGCCTGATAAATAGGTTGCCAGTTCACCGGAGAGGAGATCGGCATTACTTCCTGTGCAGTAAATATCATATCCGCCGCTTGCCTGAAGGTCTCTTAGCGCCTTTTCAAACTGGGAAATGCCTTGAATCTCATCTATAAAAAGGGTTATTTTTTTCTTTCCCTTGGCAGCCTGCTTTATATAGCGCAACAGGTTGCGATAATCTTTGATGGCATCAAACTCATGCAGCTCCTTATTAATATAAAGAATATCGCTTTTTTTAACATCCATGCTGGCAAGCTCATCCATGAGTTGAAACAGCAGATAACTTTTTCCTACCCTTCTCTGACCTGTAAGGACTTTTATTACGTCCTTATTCATGAAGGGTCGTATCCGCTCAAGGTAGTTTGTCCGCTTAATATACTTTTTAATCATAATTAAAACTCCTGTATTATTATCTGATAGTTTTAATTATAGTTAAAACTCATAATTTGAGCAAGGCTTTGTTGATGCCGGTGAGTTTTAATCAGCGGGTCGAAGGTTCGAATCCTCCATGGCTCACTTGAAAATATACAGCGAGCGTTAAGCGAGCGAGTGATAATAAAGCTTGAAAGCATAGCAGCAATCAGCAGTTTTGTGGATAAATAAGATAAACGTGGAAGCAAAAAGGCTGCTACATTTAGCATTACAAGGGGCATATGGAATACGCCTCCCATGTCATTTTAACTCCCTAATTTTCTGAAGCGTATCTTTATAATTGGTGTTTGAAGGATTCAGCTCCAATGCCTTTAATGCAAGGACCTCAGCCTCTTTCAGATTTTCCTTTTTTACATAATAAAGCCATGCAAGATTATTATAGGCATCTGCAAGCTCAGGCTGTTTTCTGATGGCTTTCCGGTAGTTTTCCTCAGCGCCGGCAAGATCATTTTTCTGCATATAGATATTGCCGATATAAAGATAGGCAAGGGGAAGCTTTTTTGAGGCCTTCTTAAATTCACTTATGGCGTTGTCAAGCTCGCCTTTTTTTTCATATACGATTCCAAGATTTATATGCTCCTCAGGGCTCAGAGGGTCATCAAGGATGATTATTCTTGGAAAAGAGCAGGAGGTCAAAAATAGAAGGCAGATGATGCCAAGCAGCCAAAATGATGATGCAGGGGAAGTTATTTCGGTTTTACCCATAAAGTCCAGAAGTTTGTTTTTCCCCATATCTTTAGAAATTTTTCCTTTTCTATGAAGAGGCGCTCTTTCTTGCCTGAATTGGCAATGACGCCCTTATCATTATAACCTATAAGGACCATGAAATGATTCGCCTGATAAACATAAAACCCGTAGTCCACAAGCGCTATCAGGGGGTAGCCTCTGTCTATCTTTGCCTTTAGGTCATCCCATCTCCCTTGATACTGCAATCCCTCTAAACCGTTTTTATTTACATATAGAACCATGTCAATATTAAGCGTTCCCCTCGCAGAACCGCTGTATATGTCTTTTGCTATATTTTCTGGGGTGATATTCATCCCCCAGTAGTTCATGACTCCGGCTAATGATGCAGGGCCGCACTGATAATCTTCCTGAGGATGAAATGGTACATTCTCAATTACTGAGGGATTTAAGCCTTGCCTTATGTCTGTGGTAGAGCATGCGTAAAGCAGCAGGCATGAAATGCCGCATATCAGCAGTCGCTTATATTCTATTGTTATCTGCATCTATCTATGTTGATTAAATTTTAAGGTTCTTCCGACATTTCTGTGGGTATATAATTAGAGTCTGTTTATAAACTCAACATTAAGACGTCATTCCCGGAAGAACCAATTTTAATAACCCTACAGTCTCTGCTGTGGGGAGCCCTTGTTTTGTGTACTATTTTTTTAGGATACCCCGTCTCGAAGCTGGGAGGTTCATTTTAACGATAAACATAAACGGCAGGCATAATGTATTATGCCTGCCGTTGCGAGGCAAGCGTTTACTTTGTAATGACAACCTTATGCCCGGTTAACTGTATGAGCAAGACTACCAATATCGCTATTACAAGCAAGGCTATGATTATCCCAAGGCCATCGTCGCCTGCCTTAATCTCATCAAGATTAAGGGCAAGCTGATGTACCTGCTGGTCGCTTAGCTGCGAAATACGACTA
>JACQXF010000012.1 GCA_016208855.1 Nitrospirota bacterium
TCTTTTATTCAATCCCGTTAAATTTTACCCTCAATAAACTCTGTATTTAAAAGAACAATGAATTGTCAGAAAAAATATTCCCCTATCAAATAAAACTCAATGTGGTTATGATGTGCTTTTTATATTTGCCGTGAATTGCTGGAAGACCCCTTATTCTGTTCCTTAAAATATGTTATTTGTCTTTCAATCATTTCCAGAATTTCATCAGGTACTTCGTCTCTTGCCAATAGGCCAATGGCAACTGCACGAGCTATGCTGGCTTCATAATCAATGTCGTTATAAAATCCCATCATCCATTTTGAAGGCCCCTTATCATACTCATGAATATGAACACTTAGTTCCCCGCTGCTTATCTTGCCTTTTCTCCAAGCCTCAAACTTTGCCGATAGCTCAACTAAATGTTTTTTTATCTCTCTTTCATGTGCTTCCATGCTCAACTCGCGAAGCTTTTTCCTCATGCTTTTATCTGCCATGGTCATCTTTTTATTTTGTTTTCTCTATTTATTTTCTTAATCATTCAAAGTCATAAATGCGTAAGAAAAGCCATAGCCGTACTCAATGTCAATGAGTTACTAATGAGTTCATAAGTAAAGACACATAAATTAAACGTCATGCCCGAAGCCTGCCCTCGAATGTCGTAATCGGGGGTTCTTAATCGGGCATCCAGTTCTTTAGCTGTCTGGATTCCCGCTCAACGGACTGCGGGAATGCAGTTCTTTAGCTGTCTGGATTCCCGCTCAACGGACTGCGGGAATGACAAGCTATGTGGCTTTACTTATGACCGTCTTAGTATAACGTAGAGATCACAGGACATGGCAGGTTATGCCGTCACTAATTCTAATTTTTCTTTTGTGATAGAAGGCAACCTTATTGGAGCAAAGTATTTTTCAGGATATAAATAATCCTCGCTTGATTCATCAATGACTCGTATCTGATGATGCTTCTCGGCTGTCTTGTCAATCAACACTTCGTATATCTTTCTAATCTCCAATGATGCTTCATAACCATGATTATTGACGCATATCATAAAATGTTTTTTCATAGTCATCTCCTCATAAATATCTTTTGATTTTTATTTCTTTCTTACCAATACCGTGTCCTTCATACCAATGCACTTCCGCTTCAAGGACAGCACCCTCTTCCAGTTCTACATGGCAGATGCCTTTTAATTTTCTCCACCTTGCTTTCCCGTATATTTTATTTAATCTGTTCAAATTGTTTATCCCATGTCCAGTTGCAATGGTTTCAATATCCCGAATTGCCCCTTTTATTTTGAAGTGCATGTTTTAATTTTACCATTTTCTATTATTTTTCAGGCATAACGATATCTATGCTATGCAGGAAGGGTGAAGAAACCTCAGCCATCCCTGCCAGAAAAATTATAAGCTCCCCTGTAGCGTTTGTCACGAAAAAATTTAGTTCAAAAATATTTGAAACTTATTACAACCTTAGAGTATGATTAAAAGATGTTTAAGGGATTTGAGACAACAGGCATAGGAAGCCTGCCTCTTAATGACGCTGCGGAGGCATGCAAAGTGGTGTTTGAGCATGTCACCATACCTTTTTGGCCCCAGCTGCCGCGAAGGAGTTTTTATGAGTTCATGATACCCCAGTACACAGAGGGATTCCCCTTTACGAAAATTCAGGGGGAGCATGTATTTGTGGAAAGGACAGACTCAGAGGCAGTGGCATCCTTTTATGAGGCGATTGAAAAAGACGCAGGGTTCCCTATCTCCAGGGAATACGCCCCGGGTTTTTATACATTTATCGATCTCCTTAAGCAGAGAGGGGAGAAATTCAACATCATAAAAGGCCATGTTACGGGCCCTCTTACATTTACACTAAGCCTTACTGATGAGAAGAAGCGCCCTGTATTTTTTGATGAAGAGATGAGAGAGCTTACCCTTTATCTGCTTAAAGGCAAGGCGCGCTGGCAGATAGAGGCCCTTAAGGCCTTTGGAGAGAAGGTAATAATATTTATTGATGAGCCGATACTCTCAGCGCTTGGCACATCAACCTATGTCGGCGTCAGCACAGAAGAGGCGCTGCGCATATTAAGAGATATTGTTGATTATATACACGGCTTAGGCGCCCTCGCAGGCATTCACTGCTGCGGCAAGGCAGACTGGCCTATGGTAATTGCATCAGGCATTAATATATTGAATCTTGACGCCTACTTTTACTGGGACACACTCGGGCTTTACCCTGAAGAGATAAAGGCATTTATCAGCAAGGGCGGAATTATTGCATGGGGTGTTGTGCCTACTACTGATGCAATAAGAAAGGTGACCCTTCAGGGCTTAATACAACAGCTTGAACGCGGGCTTGGCTCGCTTGAAAGAATAGGCATTTCGCCTGATACGCTGAGAAGACAGTCCATACTTACCCCTTCATGCGGAACAGGTTCAATGGAGGTTGAAGATGCCATGAAGGTATTTTCACTCCTCAGAGACTTAAGGAACACCTATGCAAAAGGCTGAGGCAGCCTTAGGGGTTAAGGGATTTATAACATTTGAAGGTATTGAGGGCTCAGGGAAGAGCACCCAGATTAAGCTTCTCTCTGATTTTCTTAAAAGCAAAGGGCGTGATGTCTTAACGACAGCAGAGCCCGGAGGCACTGACATAGGGCTTAAGATAAGAAGGCTTCTTCTTGAGCCTGAGAATCACATGGACCCCCTCACAGAGCTTCTGCTTTATAATGCGGCAAGGGCAGAGCATGTAAGAAAGCTTATATATCCTTCTCTTTTGCAGGGCAGTGTCGTTATATGCGATCGCTTTGCTGATTCAACAATGGCATATCAGGGATATGGAAGAGGCATGGATATGTCGGTTATAACAACGCTTAATGATGTTGTGATTCCGGAGTTGAAGCCCTTTATCACGTTTCTTCTTGATATGGATGTTGAGGCAGGCTTAAGAAGAAACATAGGCGCAGGCAAAGAAGACCGCTTTGAGCTTGAGACAATAGAGTTTCACCAGAGGGTGCGGCATGGGTATCTTGTAATGGCAAAAGAGGAGCCTGGGAGGATTAAGCTTATTGAGGCGTCAGGAAGCGTTGAGGATGTGCATAGAAAAATAATAGAGGCATTAATATCCGTCCAAAATAGAACATGGGGGCTAAACACCCCATAAATTCAATAACAGCGACATGATATTAAATTAATAACCTTAAGTTAAAGCCAAGAGAATTACACTTACTATTAAGAAGATTACATAAATTAAGGATAAAAGGAGTCGCTAATTGACTTTATTCGGCATTCAGCCCCCATGTTCTATAGATGGAGATGAATTAGAGGCACAATGGCGTTAAAAGATATTGTAGGGCAGGAAAGGGCATTAAATATTTTGCAGGGCAGTATTGCCAGAAACCGCATTGCCCATGCATATCTGTTTGCAGGAGAGTCAGGGATAGGAAAGAGACTGACCGCAATTAATTTTATAAAGGCGCTGAACTGCCAAAACCTTAAAGGCAGTAACGAGTCACCAATAAAGATTGACTGCTGTGACAAGTGCCCGTCATGCCTTAGGATAGACAAAGGCGCTCATCCTGATGTGTTTTTTATCGCCCCTGAAGGAGACGGAGGGCAGATAAAGGTTGCCGTTATAAGAAAACTGATTGAAGATATCTCTTTTAAGTCTTTTGAGGGGGGCTGGAAGGCAGTAGTCATGGATGAGGCGGAGAGTATAAATCAGGAGGCAGCAAATGCATTTTTAAAGACCCTTGAAGAGCCGCCTGAAAAGACGGTCTTTATACTTATATCTTCTATGCCTGATATGCTCCTTTCTACGATTCGCTCAAGATGCCAGAGGATAAATTTTTCACCTCTGCCGCTTGCTGAGATGTCAAGCATGCTTGAGGAAAACTTAGAACTTAAAACTCAAAACTCAAAACTTATTTGTATGCTCTCCTCCGGAAGGCTCGGTGTGGCTTTAGCTAAAGACCTTATTGAGAAAAGGGACGCATCCCTTAACGAGATTAAAATGATGTTAGGCAATATAGAAGATGCCCAATGGGAAGACAGGGGGGCAATGGAAGAATGGTTTGAGTGGGTTGAACTGTGGTTAAGGGATCTATCCGTACTAAGGGCAACAGGCAGGACAGAACTGCTTATAAATTATGACCGGGCAGAGGAGCTAAAAGAGATTCTTAAGGCCTGTAGTTTGCAGGATATTTTAAAGCTTGCTGAGGGCATTAACAATATAAAAAATACACTCCGTTTTAATTTAAATAAGGATATTACCCTTTACTATGCAGGCCTTTTGCTAAAACGGGCATTTGGGGGAATAAATGTTAGAGGATAACAGTCTAAATAGCGCAGAAGATACTGACAAGAAGATAGAGGCTGAGGCTGCTAAGCCTGCCTTTCAAAGAATCGTAGGGGTAAGGTTCAGGCCTTGTGACAAGATATATCCCTTTGACGCTAAGGATATTGCGGTATCCGCAGGAACGAGGGTTGTTGCTGACTCTGAGATGGGAGTAAGGCTTGGCAGGGTGGTAAAGACAGAGATAGCCCCTGAAGAAGCAGAGGATGTAATGCCCCTTTTAAGGATAGCCACGGAAGAGGATATCGAAGCATATAACAATAACCGTCTCCTGGAGAAAGAGGCCAGAGAGTTTTGTATGGAGAAAGCCCGTGAGCATAACCTTCAGATGAAGGTCATAGCCACAGAGGCAACGCTTGACAAGAAGAGGATTATTTTTTATTTCACTGCTGACGGAAGAGTAGACTTCAGAGGCCTTGTAAGAGACCTTGCCTCAAAATTCCGCACCCGCATTGAAATGCGCCAGATAGGGGTGAGGGATGAGGTTAAACTCCTTGGAGGGTTTGGCATCTGCGGAAGACAGACATGCTGCAGCCTTTTTCTTACATCCTTTGAGCCTGTATCAATACGGATGGCTAAAAAACAGGACCTTGTTTTAAATCCAGGCAAGCTCTCCGGTGTCTGCGGGCGGTTGATGTGCTGTCTCGGGTATGAGTGGAAGCAGCCTGCCGGCGCTAAGCGCGAGCCCATAGAAGAGTCTGCCCTTGAAGAGGCGCGTGAAGAGCCGCTTATAGCGGCAGGGGCAGAAGAAGCTGTAGATGCCTCTGTAACTCTGCATACAGAGCCGCCAAAAAATTTAGAAGAAAAGGTAAAAAAGCCGGAAGAGAAACCAGTAGAGTCCGGGACCGGGGGAAGGCGGCATTACGGAAAGAGACATAGAAGAGGCAATGAGCCTCAGCAAGGCGAACAAAAAGAAAAAGGAATGCCCTTCAGCAAGCGCAAGAACTTTTATAAGAAAAAGAAGCATTAATGAGAAAGTTTTATGTCACCACTCCTATTTACTATGTTAATGATGTCCCTCATATAGGGCATGCCTACACAACCGTAGCAGCAGATATCCTTGCGAGATTTAACAGGCTCAGGGGAGACGCTGTCTTTTTCCTCACCGGCACGGATGAGCACGGACAGAAGGTTGAGAAGGCGGCAAAGGAGAGGGGAAAGACGCCTCAGGAACATGCTGATACAATGGTGGAAAATTTCAGGAAGCTATGGAAGTCCCTGAATATATCAAATGACGCCTTTATAAGGACAACAGACCCGCAGCATAAGGCAGTCGTTCAGGATATGCTTCAGAAATTATGGGAGAATGGCGAGATTGAAAAGCGGGCATATTCAGGATGGTATTGCACGCCTGACGAAAGGTTCTGGACAGAAAAGGAGGTTGTTAACAACAACTGTCCGGAATGCGGCCGCGCTGTTGAGCATATTCAGGAAGAGAACTATTTCTTTCTCATGTCAAAATATCAGGAAAGGCTTATTAATTATATTGAGGGAAACCCCTCTTACATACTGCCTGAGACGAGGAGGAATGAGGTTCTCGGTTTCCTGAAAAACAATGCCTTAGGAGACCTCTGCATATCAAGGCCGAAGTCAAGGCTTTCATGGGGAATACCGCTTCCCTTTGATGAAAACTTTGTGACATATGTCTGGTTTGACGCTTTGACTAATTACTATTCAGCAACAAAATACCTCTCCCCAACCCCTGACCCCCAATCCCTAATCCCTGAGTACTGGCCTGCAAACCACCATCTTGTTGGCAAGGACATCCTTACTACCCATGCGGTCTACTGGTCTACAATGCTGATGGCGCTTGATATGCCATTGCCAAAAAATATCTTTGCGCACGGCTGGTGGATGTCTGAAGGCAGAAAGATGTCAAAGTCTTTGGGCAATGTGATTGACCCTCATGAGATGACAAGCAGGTATGGCGTTGATGCCCTCAGGTATTTCCTTTTCAGGGAAGTGCCTTTTGGGCTTGACGGAGATTTCTCTGAAGAAGCCCTCATAAGCCGCATTAACACTGACCTTGCAAATGACCTCGGGAATCTCTTAAGTAGGGCGCTAACCATGATTCAGAAATACAGAGAGGGCTTGATACCCGATGCCATTGACAGTAAAGACAGGGAAGGTTTAGAGAAAAGAATAAAAGCATGGTTTGATGCAACGTCAGATACCTCTATCAGGAAAAGCTATGATGACTTTTTGAGACAGCTTCAATTTCATCATGCGCTTGCACAGTTATGGAAAGTTATAAGCGAGTTAAATGAATATATCGCCAAATCAGAGCCGTGGAAAGAAAAGGACGAGGGCACACTTTTCAACATACTTTACACGCTCGCCGAGTCATTGCGCATTATTGCAATTTATCTGTATCCATTTATGCCTGATACGGCAAACAGGATATGGCAGCAATTGGGCATAAATGCAGGCATTGAAGATGCAATGCATCAAAGCCCGGATATTATAGACTGGGGTGCATACATGATTGCCGGGATTAAGACATCCAAAGGGGAAGCGCTCTTCCCGAGAATTGAAAAGGCAAAAGGTGTAAAAATGGAGACGAAAGCAGAGAAGGCAGAGATAACAGAGAACTTAATCGCCATTGAGGATTTTACAAAGGTGGAGATAAAGGTCGGTAAAGTCCTAAGCGCGGAACGGGTGCCTAAATCAGAAAAGTTAATTAAGCTTCAGGTGGATACAGGAGAGGTGAGGCAGGTAGTGGCAGGCATCGGCAAGGCATATGCGCCTGAGGCGCTTACAGGCAAAAAAATCATAGTAGTCACAAACCTAAAGCCCGCAAAACTCATGGGCATCGAGTCCCATGGAATGATCCTCGCAGGCACAGACAGCGAAGGCGTCCTCTCAATCCTGACCCTTGATAAGGACATAAAAGAAGGGGCGAGGGTTAGGTAGGCGGAAAAGCTTTTGGACTTGCCTTCACATATGTAATTTATGCAATTAGGCAAATTTTCTTTTGTGAAATGATATAATTGCAATAGAACACGTTATAAAGCAGCTAAATGGGAAGGAGATATAATGGCGCTGACTGATACGCAATACGAACATGTAAGCGTAGACGAGAACGGCGTGCCGTTCATCTCTGGAACTACCGTAAAAGTTGTTGAGCTTGTTGTCGAAAAAACAGCATACGGCTGGAGTCCTGAAGAGATCCATCTTCAACATCCATATCTTACATTAGGACAGATTTATTCTGCGCTGGCATATTACAGCGATCATGCAAAAGAGCTTGACGCTGATATTGAAAGAAGGTTGAAATCTGCTGAAGCCGCTAAATATTCATCTGAAGCCTCTCCTCTTGCGACACGGCTGAAATCAAAAGGTCTGCTGTAAATGGCTATTGGCCTTTACATGGATGTCCATATTCCAAAAGCAATTACCCTCGGTCTTCGCATTAAGGGAGTCGATGTTCTTACTGCACAGGAGGATACCTCTGCTAATCTGCCAGATGCTTTATTGCTGGATCGCGCTACCGCTTTGAAGCGTTGCCTCTTTACTTTTGACGATGACCTGTTGGCCGAGGCTAAGAGAAGACAGAAGAAAGGAATACATTTTTCAGGCGTAATCTATGCTCATCCTTTGAAAATTTCTATTGGCCGCTGTGTTCATGATTTGGAAATTATTTGCAGGGCTGGGGATATAGAAGATTTAGCTGACAGAGTGGAGTTTTTACCGCTTTAATGATTGTATTGCGTAAAAGGGGATATTTATAAGAAGTTCAATATAAAAATCTGGGGTGTGGAGCTTGTATATTATTTGGTTCAATATGAAGGCTGGATTGTCCAGTCAAGCTGGACAATGACAAATACTAAGTTTTTAGACAGGCACTGAAGCCCTCTGTTCTCTAATAATTTATTCGTGGAGGTCCCTATGGGTCATGAGAAAAAACTAATAGTTTTAAAAAAATATATCAAGTATTTTCTCTTATCGCCCTAACGTTAGAATATTTTCTCTCATTCATAAAAATATTAAGTTCTAATTGTTATATCCCATATGCCTGTTGCAATGAAACCTATACCAATAATATCAAGTAAAATCCCTACGAAAGTGGGTTTCCGCTTAAGAGCTTCTATTAGTAAAGGCGGTCCTGTATATGCATTTGCTGGTTTTATTAAATGCATAGTTCTGTAGTTTTTTAGCTCACCTAATCCTATAAATAAGAATCCAGATGACAACAATTGTAGTTGGGCATTAGAAATACCTTTTGCCTCATTAAAAAATGAAAGAACTAAAATAATGCTACTCAGACAGACAAGTAAATTTGGCCAATTATTAAGGTCAAGTTGCTTGAAGATTTTATAAAAGTCCATAACCTCCTCCTCTTATTGCAAATTATGGTTAAATTTAATCAAAGAAAAAATATAAATCAAGAGTAGGCTTAGAGAATAACTATATCACTAAATGAGATTTGTAAATATAGAGGGAAATATAAGAAGGGAAAAGAGGGATACAGAGTTTGTCTAAAAACTCGTACGCAAAGCGTGTGCCTAAATCAGATAAGTTAATTAAGCTTCAGGTGGATACAGGAGAGGTGAGGCAGGTAGTGGCAGGCATCGGCAAGGCATATGCGCCTGAGGCTCTTACAGGCAAAAAAATCATAGTAGTCACAAACCTAAAGCCCGCAAAACTCATGGGCATTGAGTCTCACGGGATGATCTTGGCAGGCACAGACAGCGAAGGCGTCCTCTCAATCCTGCCCCTTGACCGTGATATAAAAGAAGGGGCGAGGGTGAAGTGAGGTAGAGGGGATTCGTCAGTCAGCATCTTCTTCCTTGAGCCTATTCAGATATTCCTCCCATTCAAACGGAAGGGCGTGTTTCTTTTTGTTATTGCATTCCTTGCATGCAGGGACAAGATTGTTCTTGGCTGACTTCCCGCCCCTTATGATGGGCACAATATGATCCATGGTCAGATCACTTGGCAGCATTTCCTTTCCGCAGTAATAGCATTTCCCCTCAGAAAGTTTCTGCTTCCACCACTGCGTCTTTCGCAGCTCCCGCGCCTTTTGTTTTTCTTTGCTTGTCTCCTGCCCGGTAACAGGCGAAATAAAATAGTCCATATAGTAAATCAAGCTAAACATTGAGTAGGGCAGGGTGAGTGAGCCCTCTCTTTTTATTTATATTTTTTGCCTTTGCCTTTTGACTTGTGTTTTTCTGGTTTGCCTTTTATATGCTCATCAGATTTTCCTTTTTTCTCTTTCTTTACCGTATCATTAATTACTATAAAGTCCCTGCCCTCTCCTCTTAATCTTATGACCTCTTCAGGCGGGAAACCGTGATACTCTGATATAAACCTGAGGTTTACAAGATTTACCACATCTGAGTCTTTAAGGACTATTTTCTTCCATTCTTTTCTGGGTTTGTTCCTATAGTAACCGTAAGCTTTCCCGTAGGGCGGGCCTTTTACTACTGCCTTGACAGGCACATAAAACACCGCAGGGTCTATGCCGTAATAAAGTATTATATCTATCCATGTCCTTCCGCCAAGCCTGAGGTCTATTATTACGGCCGGGGATACGCGGGCTCTTCCTGCAATAAATAGCACAACAGGTATTTCTTCATAAGGGATGCCGCGCTCTCTGATAATTACTACCTCCCTTTCTGGTATCCTGTAGTATTCTCCCACAGAGAAGGAAAAGCCTGTTATCCCTTCTTCTGTAAAAGATGCGCCTATGTCTAATCTTGTTTCAGCGGCTGAATCTGCATTAAACGACAGGGTAAAGATCAAGGCTAATATTAATGTCAGATAAATAGAGGTCTTATTCATAAATCCTCCAACCCGATTTTTGATAATAGTCTATCAGATAAAAATAAGAGGCGCAATATTTGTTGCAATAACGAGCAGGCAGGTAATTCGTATTTTAAATAGGTTATATTATCTGCATGCAATACGTAATACTCGGCACAGCAGGACATATTGACCACGGCAAGAGCTCTCTTGTAAAGGCGCTGACAGGCACTGACCCTGACAGGTTAAAGGAAGAGAAGGAGCGGGGCATTACTATTGACTTAGGCTTTGCGCATCTTGATTATCCTCAGGGCTTGAAGGTTGGCATAGTTGATGTCCCGGGGCATGAGAGGCTGATAAAGAATATGCTTGCAGGCGCAGGCGGAATTGATATGGTGCTTATGGTTATTGCCGCTGATGAAGGCGTTATGCCGCAGAGCAGAGAGCACCTTGCTATATGCAATATGCTCAAGGCAAAAACAGGTCTGATTGCTATTACAAAGGCAGACCTTGTTGACAAAGACATGCTTGAACTTGTAACAGGGGATGTTAAGGATTTTGTAAAAGACACTTTTCTTGAAGATGCGCCTGTAATTGCGGTTTCATCAAAGACAGGCGAGGGCATAGGGCTTCTTAAAGATAAGATACAGGAGATTGCCCTAAGCATCAGGCCAAAGCCTATAAAAGGGCTCTTCAGGCTTCCTATTGACAGGGTCTTTACGCTTAAGGGATTTGGCACAGTGGTTACAGGCACGGCATTGTCAGGAAGCGTATCTCTTGATGAGCAGGTTGAGGTGCTGCCAAAGGGCATAAAGACAAAGGTAAGAGGGCTTCAAAGCCACGGCGAGCTGATAAAAACAGCTTATGCAGGGCAAAGGGTTGCCGTAAATCTGCAGGGTGTTGCAAAAGAGGATATTCAAAGAGGCGAAGTCCTTACAGTGCCTGAGACGATACAGCCTGCATCTCAGATTGACGCAGAGATTGAACTGTTAAAAGACGCCGGCATTGAATTAAAAAGCAGAAGCCTTGTGCATTTTTACTCAGGCACATCAGAGGTCATCGGCAGGGTCATTTTATATGACAAGGAAAAACTCATGCCGGGTGATAAGTCATACTGCCAATTAAGGCTTCAAAGCCCTGTTATTGTCATGGCAGAAGACAGATACATTATCAGGCGGTTCTCCCCGCTTCAGACAATCGGCGGAGGCGAGATACTTGACCCTCTGCCAAGGCGAAGAAAGAGAAAAGAGGGAACCGGGGATATAGGGATATTTAAGCACGGAAGCCTTGAACAAAAACTTTCTTCAAAAATACTGCAGTATGGAATTAAAGGCATAAGCGCCTCCTCTCTTTACGGATGGATTAATGAAGAACTCCCGCTGATAGACGATGCGCTTAATGCGCTCATAAAAAATGGCGAGGCAATTAATTTGTCAGATGGGCTTTTACATAAAACTCCCTTTAACGACATCTGTAAAAAAGTTCTCTCGGCAGTGAATGATTTTCATAAGAAAAACCCGCTGAAGCCGGGCATATCAAAAGAAGACCTTAGGGCATTCTTTAAGGGCATTGAGCAGAGGGTGTTTGACGAGCTGCTTTCAAAGATAAAGGATATTGCAGTTGAAAAAGATACTGTAAGGCTTAAGACTTTTAATATCTCCTTAACTGATGAGAAAAAATCTTTAAAAGGTAAAATCCTTAAAGCCGTTGAAGCCTCTGCCTTTCAGCCGCCAATGAAGGATGAGCTTTCCAAGGCTCTTTCCGTAAATGAAAAAGAGATGGGGGAGCTTTTAAAGATTATGGCTGCAGAAGGGATGCTTGTCAGGATAAACGACTCTATCTATATCTCATCCGCAAACTATAAAAAGATGATAGATGCTATTAAAGATTTATTTAAGGCAAAACAGCAGATGACAGTTGCAGAATTCCGTGATGTGCTTAATACCTCCAGAAAATATGCCCTGCCGTTTCTTGAATACCTTGACAGTCATAAGATAACCCTGCGTGTTGGAGAGATAAGAAAGCTTCTTCTTAAAGAGTAAAACCAGCCCCCTTTCTTTACAGAAAATTAACCATTTATTTCCTAAAAATTAATATAATTTTTCAATCAGATTGCCGATAAGTTTAAAGAGAAAAACAAGCAGTGACTCTTTAAGTCCCCAAAAGGAGGATATATGAAAAGGAAACAAAATATCAGCTCAGAGCTGACAACGCTTTCTATAGGAGATAACAGGATTGAAAAGAAGGTGCTTCATATTGCAAAGGAATCAGAGACTTTGGCAAACCTCATCAAGAAGACATCTGAAGAACTCACAGTGCTTGCCGAGAACCTGCAGAGGCTTGTGACATGGTTTAAGCTGGAATCATCTCGTAAGGCGTGAGTCGAGAGGCGATTATTCTGTTACGCCTTACGCTTAACGCCTTACGTCTGGGGTGCGTTAGGCGTAGATGTTTTTTGACTGGGTCAGGCCTATTTCCCAGAAGAAATCGCTTATCTCAAACCTTGCTTTTTCAAGCCTTTCCCCTACCATAGTAATATGCTCTTCATTAAGGGAGAGTTCCTGCATGACCTTGTCATGCTCTTCGGTCCATATGCCGTCGTCTTCTATTTTTGAGGCAAACCTTCTTGAAAGCGCCTCAGCAAGGGAGATAACATATGTAGTTGGTTTAAATTCCGTGACGCTTGTCGGCTGATGGTGATATGTTATTGGCAGAAAGATATCTTTAGGCAGTCTTGCGCATTCCAGGTACCACCCGCTGGCCTGGGCATGAGTGCATCCAAAGAGTTCCATCTCTTTTTTCAGCATGTCATCATTTGTGCCTATTTCAAAAAACTTATTGCTGTCCTTTTTATAAAGAATAACCCGTCCTATGTCATGCATCAGTCCGCATAAGAAGCCTTCAGTAGGAACTATTACATGGTTGATAGCGGCTATTTCAGATGCGAGATAGGCGACCTCATAGGCATGCACCCAGAGTTTCTTTATGTCAAACGGCTTATACCATGGGAATATGTCAATAACCATAAGGCCTAATGCTATGGACTTTATCTTCTCATAGCCTAAAAACATTATGGCGTGATTTAAGTCCTTGATATGCCCTGAGTGGCCAAAGAGCGCTGAGTTGGAGACCCTCATGACCCTTTCTGCAAAGCCCTGGTCATGGGATATTACATTATAGAGGTCTTTGGGTGAGGAGTGTTCATCCCTGACAATGCTTAGTATCTTCCACATTGTTGAAGGGATCGTGTAGGATTTATTTAATCCCTCAATAAATGTTTTTATCTCGCGGACGCTATCCATCTGAGTTTAAAATACACTAAACAAAACGTAGCACAAAATTCAATAACAATCGAGGCTCTTGCAAAAGTCTTTATTCGTCATTCCCGCAGTTTGTAAGCGGGAATCCAGTATTCTTTAAAATCAAAGCCCCCCGATTAAGACCTTCGAGGGCAGGTATGACGGCGGAAACGATTTCCTTGATACTTTTGCAATTGGCTCAATCTATAAAAACTTATCGTCATTAATGTGGTAAAACTTAACACATTTAGCCTGATGAATACCTCTACGGAGACGCTTTACCACCCCGATGCTTTGCTTTTGTTCTTATTCTAAAGAGAAAAATGTATTCGGAGAGACTATGCTAAGCCTGTTCAAACCAAAAGACTTCAGTTTCTTGATAGGGATTTCCAGCAGGTCTTTGTCGCCTGTCAGCAGAAAATCAGCCCTCACTGCAAGACAGAGATTAAGATAGGCATTGTCCTTATTATCACTTGAAAGCTCAATCTTTTTGGAAGGGCGTACCTCTTTCGCATAAGAAGCCAGCCTCATAATTATAGAACGAAGCCGCCTGATTTTTATCCTGCCGAGCTTGCCTTCAAGTTCATCAAGCAGTCCCGATAACTCTTGCCTGATTTCGGATGAAATATAAACATCATATGCCTTCAATGCCTTAAGGAATGCTTTTTTCGGCATGCCTCCAAACAAGGAAGAGACGATTACGTTTGCGTCTATCACAACCTTAGGCATAAACCCTTTTCCTGGCTTTTTCAAGGGCTCTCAGAACATCAGCTTCCATAGTCCCGCTTTCTTTTAATAAAGACTCGGCTTCCTCAATCAGCGCCTCGGCGACAGCCACTTTATCCGTAAACGGGATAATAAGACCAACCGGCTTGCCATGCTTGGTAATGATTACTTTTCTGCCCTTCTCCACATCATCTCTGAGGAGTTTTGTCGCAGTTGAGCTGAACTCCCTGACATTAACGAATTTCATATTGTCCACCTCCTTTTAATGTTAGTATAAACGTATGAACATACTGTGTCAATTATCCGCGACTTTCCCTGTATTGCTCAGTTCTATCTGATAATGAACCAACCAATAGAAAGACTAAAATATTTATTCTGTTTATATTTATGGTTCTTCCGGGAATGACGTCTTAATGTTGAGTTTATAAACAGACTCTAATTATATACCCACAGAAATGTCGGAAGAACCATATTTATTATTTAGTGCTTAACCAGCTATTATATGATTTTCGTATATCTACGAAACAATAACTGATTTATAGCAGATTTATAGAGGATTAACAGGAATTATTTTGATTTTATACACTTTTTTAGTCGGGATTAAAGAGGCAAGGAGCCCGCTGGATTTTTAGATAACGCCTCCCAACCCCCCCTCTTAAATTAAGAGGGGGTGAGCGGAGAATTATTTTGATGCTCTTTCTGGAAATAAACGGTAGCCCTTTAGCAAGACTATAGGGGATTACAAGTTGAATAAGGATTAACACCTTGAACAAATACGCAGAAGAGTTTTTAAATTCCTTGAGAGCTGAAAGTGACGTATCAGGCCATACCCTGAGGGCATACACTAAAGACCTGACCGAGTTCTTCTCGTTTGTTGACAAAGAGCCTAAAGATATTGACAACCTTGACATAAGGAGCTTCATCGCCTCGCTTCATAATAGAAAGCTGAACAAGACCTCTGTTTCAAGAAAGCTTGCAGCCCTTAGGTCTTTTTTTAAATATCTTCACAGGGAGGGCTATGTGAAGACAAACCCTGCGAAGCTCGTTGCGAGCCCAAAGCTGCCCAAACACCTGCCAAAATTTCTTACAATTGATGAGGCCTTCTCTCTCATGGAGTCGCCAAAGGGCGAAACCTTTCTGGTTCTGAGGGATAAGGCTGTGCTTGAGCTTTTTTATTCATCAGGGATAAGGGTTTCTGAGCTCTCAGGCCTTGATGCTGCTGACTTAAATATCAGAGAGGCGCTTATCAGGGTGAAGGGAAAAGGGAAAAAGGAGAGAATAGTGCCTGTCGGCACAAAGGCTATGGAGGCGCTTAAAGATTACCTTACTGAAAGGGCGCTTACAAGGAAGAAGTCGCAGGCGCTCTTTCTTAACAGGCTTGGAGACAGGTTGACACAGAGAAGTGTTAGCCGTATAGTAGTAAAGTACGGCAGGCAGGCTGCGCTTAAAAGCAGGCTCGGCCCTCATGTCCTGAGACATACATTTGCAACTCATCTGCTTCATGGAGGGGCTGACTTAAGGTCAATTCAGGAGTTACTTGGGCATTCATCCCTGTCAACAACCCAGAAGTATACGCATGTTGATATTGCCCATATAATGGATGTTTATGATAAGGCGCATCCTATGGCGAAGAAAAAATAGTGTCAGAGTATCAGAAGATTTACTTACTTTGATACTTTGACTCTTTGACACTATTATGTGGAAGGAGCAGGAAATGTTTCACGGAACTACAATACTCTGCGTAAGAAAAAACGGGAAGGTCTCTATTGCCGGAGACGGGCAGGTGACGCTCGGCAATACTGTTATTAAGCATAATGCAAAGAAGATCAGGCGGATGTATAACGACAATATAGTTGCAGGCTTCTCCGGAGCCACTGCCGATGCATTTACGCTGTTTGAAAAGTTTGAAGGAAAGATAGAAACCTACAGGGGCAATATAACACGGGCTGCGGTAGAGCTTGCAAAGGAGTGGAGGACAGACAAGATACTAAGGCGGCTTGAGGCGCTCCTCATAGTTGCCGACAGGGAGCATACATTTATTATCTCAGGAAACGGCGATGTGCTTGAACCCGAAGACGGAGTTGCCGCAATAGGCTCAGGCGGGCCTTATGCACAGGCGGCTGCAACTGCCCTTGCAATGCACGCAAATATGGAGGCAAGGGAGATTACCATGGAGGCAATGAAGATTACTTCAAAGATCTGTATATACACAAATGAGCAGATTTCTATAGAGGAGTTAAACTAAGTGGAGAAGAATAATTTTATGGATAGCCTAACACCTAAAAAAATTGTAGAGGAGCTTGATAAATATATAATAGGACAGGATAAGGCAAAGAAGGCCGTTGCCATTGCCCTTAGAAACCGCTGGAGAAGGCAGAGGCTTTCAGAAGACCTGAGGGATGAAGTCCTCCCCAAAAATATACTTATGATAGGCCCCACAGGGGTAGGAAAGACAGAGATTGCAAAGAGGCTTGCAAAATTAGCAGGCGCGCCTTTTATAAAGGTGGAGGCTTCTAAGTTTACAGAGGTAGGCTATGTGGGGAGGGATGTGGAGTCCATGATAAGGGACCTTACAAACCTTGCAGTTACCATGGTAAGGGGCGAGCACATGGAGAAGGTTTATGAGAAGGCAAAGGGGCTTGCAGAGGAGAGGCTCCTTGACCTGTTGCTTCCACCGCCGAGGGCTAACCGGAAGATTACCCCTGTAGAGGCAGACACTGAAGAAGACAAGACAAAGTATAATGAGACGCGGGAGAAGCTCAGGGCACAGCTTAGGGAGGGGAAGCTTGACGCAAGATATGTAGACCTTGAAGTGCGTGAGAAGGTTGTCCCTTTTGGGGTTATCTCCAATATCGGCATGGATGAGCTTGAGATGAACTTAAAGGAGATGATGGGCAATATACTCCCTGAGAAGCCAAGAAGAAAGAAGGTGAGGGTCTCTGAGGCCTTAGGCATCCTTGCGCAGGAAGAGGCGAATAAGCTTATTGACATGGATAAGGTAGTGAGGGAGGCAATTGAGAGAACAGAGCAAAACGGCATAGTCTTTATAGATGAAATTGACAAGATTGCAAGCAAAGGCTCCTCATACGGCCCTGATGTATCAAGAGAGGGCGTGCAGAGGGATTTACTGCCGATTGTAGAAGGCTCAACAGTAACAACAAAGCACGGCACTGTAAAGACAGACCATGTTCTATTTATAGCTGCAGGGGCATTTAATGTGGCCAAGCCCTCTGACCTTATCCCTGAACTTCAGGGAAGATTCCCCATAAGGGTGGAGCTTGAACCGCTTGGCAAAGGGGAGTTTATAAGAATCCTCAGGGAGCCAAAGAACGCGCTTATAAAGCAGTATGTAGCGCTTCTTGAGACCGAAGGGGCAAATATAAAATTTTTGGATGAATCAATAGAAGAGGTTGCAGCCATTGCAGCAGAGGTAAATGAAAAGACAGAGAACATAGGCGCAAGGCGGCTTCACACAGTTCTTGAGAAACTTCTTGAAGACATATCCTTCGGGCTTCCTGACAGAAAAAACGGCGATATCATAATAAATGCCGGATATGTAAAGGAGAAGCTTGGGGATATCGTAAAGAACGAAGACCTTAGCAGGTATATCTTGTAAGATGGTACCTCTTATATTTGGTTCCAAAAAGGGTGCGAGGATTCAAGGGTTCAAGTGATTGCAATTTTAACAGCCGTTATGATATAGTGATACGCCTTTTGCTCTTATAAGCAACTTATAAGGGCTGTCCCGACTAATCGGGAATAATCCATAAGGAGGTGTGAAGTGAATTATTACGAAAATCTGCTGATCATTGATCCTACCCTTGATGATAAAGAGACTGAAAAGACCATCGACAGGGTCAAAGATGTAATCACCAAATCCGGCGGCGAGATACTCAAGTCAGATAAGTGGGGCCGCAGGAGGCTTGCCTATACCATTAAAAAACATGCAGAAGGTTTTTATATGCTGCTGCTTTTCAAAGCCTCTTCTGCTTCAATAGCAGAACTTGAGAGGCTCTTTAAAGTCCTTGACCCTGTGCTTAAATTCATCGTTGTTAAACTGAAGAAGAAAGAGGTTGCCCATATTGAGGCTGCCCTGTCACAGGCAGAGACAAAGAAAAAAGAAGAGGCATCTAAGGCTGAAGCCACTGCTGCAACTGTTCCGGCTCCTGCTGCAGGCTCATAAGCGGAGGTAGAGATGTTTAATAAGATAATTCTTATAGGTAACCTTACAAAAGACCCTGAGGTGCGGTATACGCCGCAAGGGACATCTGTGTGCAACTTCAGGATTGCCGTTAACCACAGATACAAACAGGGCGATGAAATGAAGAAAGAAGTCACATTTATAGATGTAGTCACATTTGGCAAACAAGCAGATACCTGCGGCCAGTATCTTAACAAAGGCAGCGCTGTGCTTGTAGATGGCAGGCTTCAGGAGAGAAGATGGGAGACCGAGGAAGGGCAGCAGCGCAGTAAGTATGAGGTGGTAGCCCAGACAGTGCGGTTTCTTCCAAGAAAGGGCGGCGTCAGCGAAGGGGACAGCTCAACTGATATTATTCCGCCTGATGAGACAACGGATCTGGAGCCGTTCTAAAATTATAATTATCATATAGAAAGGGAGAAGATAAAGTGAAGAAACCAGGAAGACCGCATCAGAGGAGATTTCAAAAGAGGAAATTTTGCAAATTTTGCGTAGACAAAAACCTCCTCATTGATTATAAGGACCTAAGGGCACTCAGGGCCTATCTTACAGAAAGAGGCAAGATTGTAGCCGGAAGAATAACCGGCCTTTGCGCAAGGCATCAGAGGGAATTAACTACTGCCATAAAGAGGGCGCGTAATATAGCCCTTCTTCCTTTTGTGGAAAGATAAATGAGGATTCCTAAGGCCTGGGTATCGGTTATAGCCAGAAAGACAGTAGAAAGCCTGACAGAGAAAAGACTGATAGAATTAAAATCCTCAAAAGAAGAGGCAATAAAACTACTGGAAGAGCTCATGCTTCATGAGCTTATGGCAGAAGACAGGCTGAATGAGGAAGTCAGAGAGCTGCTGAAAAAATACGATTCAGAGATTGAAAAAGGCAGAATGGATTACCGCAGGCTCTTTGAACTCACAAAACAGAAGCTCGTAAAGGAAAGGCGCATTATACTGTGAGGCTTTCTGACGACAAAGCAACACATCTGACGCATGTTGCCCTAAAGGGGCTTTTAGATAAAGGTGTGATCGCGCCACTTTCAGAGGAGGGTGAGATAAGGCACGAGATGAGGCGGATTATTATCAATGAATTAAAGACTGCTGAAGATATAGACCTCTTTATACGCAAAAAACTCCAGTCCTACTCCAAAAAAATAACAGAGGGAAGCCCTGAGTGGGACGTCCTCTATCAGAAATTCTTTTACGAAGAAACAGTCAAAAAGGGTATTGCATAGCGGAACCTTCTTTAAGTAAGATTGGCTGCCTTCTCTTTCTTCATTAGCAGATACCCCATTATAAACCTGTCAAGGGCTCCGTCAAGCACAGAGTTTACATCGCCTATCTCAATGCCTGTCCTGTGGTCTTTTATGAGCTGGTAGGGCTGAAGGGTATAGGATCTTATCTGGCTTCCCCATGCGATATCTTTTTTCTCTCCAATGAGTTCATCCATTTTCTTATCCTGTTCTTTCTTTTTGATGGCAAAGAGCTTGGCCCTGAGGATCTTAAGAGCCGTGGCTTTATTTTTATGCTGAGACCTTTCATTCTGGCAGCTTACAACAATCCCTGAGGGGATATGGGTTATCCTTACGGCAGAAGATGTCTTATTAACATGCTGCCCCCCTGCGCCTGACGCCCTGAAGGTGTCTATCCTTATATCATCTTCTTTTACCTCCGCCTCTGCCTCGTCATCCTCTGTTATTTCAGGATAAACAAGCACTGCTGCAAAAGAAGTATGGCGCCTCTTGTTTGCATCAAAAGGAGATATTCTTACAAGCCTGTGAACTCCGGCCTCTCCCTTCAGGTATCCGTATGCATAGGGGCCGGTGACGGTTATGGTTGCGCTCTTTATGCCAGCCTCTTCACCGGGAAGAAGCTCTACAGTCTCTGTCTTAAGCCCTTTTTGTTCAGCCCATCTCAGATACATCCTCATTAGCATCTGCGCCCAGTCCTGGCTTTCTGTGCCGCCGGCTCCCGGGTGTATTGTAAGTATGGCGTTATCCTTATCGTGGTCTCCTGAGAGCATGCTCTGAAGCTCAAGAGAGTCAATATCTGCCTTAAGTGATCTGATACTTTTCTCAAGCTCCTGTAAGAATTCCCCTTCGTCTTCTCCCATATCTGACAGCTCAAAGAGGATGTGGATGTCATCAATTTTTTTATCAATGTTAATAAGGGGCTGGAGGCTGCCTTCAATGGAGGATTTATCCTTAAGGAGCTCCTGTGTCCTCTGAGGCGATGACCATGTAGCCTCTGAGGAGAGCTCTCTCTCTACTGCCTCAAGTCGTGTTTTAAGCGAGGCGGTATCAAAGATACCTCCTGAGGACTTCAAGCCTTGATTTGAGTTCTTCAAATTCTTCTTTTAAGTCTTCTTTTATAAGCATAGTATCTCCTTTTAACTCGAAGTCGAGAAATTGTTCAGTTCTTAGTCGCCACCATATTATTCGCTATCAATAATACAGAGCTGATTATACAAAAAAATGCAAACAGATCACCGTACTTTGAATAAAAACTTCCCTTAAATATGCCTACTGTTATATCTTCAGCCAATATAGTCCTGACAAAGATATCGCTTTTCCCCTGTATCATCCCCTTTGCATTTATAAATCCTGAGATGCCCGTGTTTGCAGCCCTTATTACAGGGACCCTGTTTTCTACAGCCCTTAGAGCTGCCATAGAGAAATGCTGCTGGGGCGCGCCCCAGCTGCCAAACCATGCGTCATTTGTAATGGTCACAAGCATGTCTGCCCCTTGGGCGGCAAATTTTCTTACCATTCCGGGGAATATTATCTCATAACAGATAAGGTTGCCGATTTTTGCAAAGGGCGTCTGCATTACCGTATATTTATCTCCAGGGAGAAAGTCTCCTATACCAACAGTAAGCTTATTGATAAAGGGTAAAAGGTTTCTCAGCGGAACATACTCACCGTAAGGAACCAGATGTATTTTATCATAAACTGATAAGATCTCACCATAAGGAGAGAGAAGCACTGAGCTGTTTGAAAGCCTGAGTTTATTATCTCTTACATCCTTAAATGTCATGCCTCCAAAAAGCAGGTGTATGCCGAGGGTTTTCTGAAACTCTGTAAGGTCGTCTGTTAGAGGCTTATCATAGTTAAATATAAAAGGCACGGCTGTCTCAGGCCATACGATAAGGGATGGCGACTCTGACAGCGCCTTTATTGAGAGGGATTTATATGTATCAATAATCTCTTTCTGGAATTTAATGTCCCATTTCCTGTCCTGTTCAAAATTGCCCTGAATTACCGCTACCCTTATATTATATCCGCCTTCTCCGGCGCTTAACCTAAGGTTGCCATAAAAGAAGACGAGGATAATAACTATGACTAAGGTTATTAACCCTACTGTCATAGGCCATCTCTCAAAAAGAGGCATCTGGCTGTGTCTTTTGGGCCAGTAGATGCATACATCAAATATTGCGGCATTTATTGCCACTACCAAAAACGATATGCCGTATACGCCTGTAATATCGGCAATCTGGATGAGCGGTAAGAACTTATATTGGGAATATCCAAGAAGGGCCCATGGGAAGCCTGTAAGGGCATAGGTGCGGACAAACTCAACAGTGACCCATAAGACAGGCGCAACAAAGAGGGCAGGAAAACGGGAACGGCCGAGTATTCTACTGAATAATAAAGAGAATGCCCCTACGTATATGCCTAAATAAGCACAGAGGAGTATTGCAATAAGGACGCTTAAAACAAAAGGGATGTTTCCATAAAAATACAGGGGGTTAAAGATCCAGAAGATAGCCCCCATAAAGTATACAAAGCCGCTTAATGTCCCAAGCAGAAAGGCATGCCAGGGTTTCTTCCACGAGACAGATATAAAAAGGGGAACAAGTGCAACCCATGACAAGAGGTAGTAATCAAAGGGCGGGAACGAGAAGACAACAAGAACCCCTGAGAGGGCAGATAACATTATGCTTGTTCTTTGTGTCATCCTTTAATTTACACTTCACATAAACAGCCCAAATATATTATCATAAAAAGCCTTTCAGAGGGCAGGTAGCTCAGTCGGTAGAGCAGAGGCCTGAAAAGCCTCGTGTCGGCGGTTCGATTCCGCCCCTGCCCACCATCTTATACTTCAAATCCTAAATCTAAAGCACTAAACTCTAAGCTCCAAATGTTTAATTAGGATTTTGAATTTAGGATTTATTCTCATATCATGGCAAAAAAAGCTTAAACATTAGAAACGTCACAATCGCCCCCAGTAATGAGCCAAGCACTACCTCCCATGGGTTATGTATCCCTACATTTACCCTGCTTTGGGCAACCATAACAGCCATAATAAGAACAAGTAAAGAAGGGATAAAGCTCTCTGTAAGCAGGGTAACCGCTGTCCACATAGAGAATGATATAGCCGCATGGCCGCTTGGAAGCCCGCCTCTGAGCGGCGAACCTTTTTTAAAGAATGACTTTGTGATTACTACCGTGATAAGCACTACAACAAGGGAAATAATAGCAATATCGTCGCCTGAATGCTTGACTATATCCATCCCGCTGTAAAATAGCTGCCTCACAGGCCTGTAAAGTATTACATATCCTACAATAGACAATGAGCTCAACGGCAGTATTAAGCATCTCTGCTGAGATTACAATAGTTACAAGAATGGCTATGGCGATAAATTCATAGGGCTTTACCCCAACAATAAGGCTGAACATTAAAACCAGCACCGCAGCATAGAGATGGTAGCGCATGTGCCGCTGCGTCTTTGCAGCATAAAGTATGCCGCTGACTGCATAGTTGGTGCTCTCAAGCAGTTTTCTTAACGGCATTAAATATTTCCTCTTCTTTTTTTCTCATTATTTTTGCCTTATAGGCTGTTCCTTCATGGTCATATCCAAGAAGGTGCAGTATGCCATGAATTAAAAGACGGTAAATCTCATCATAAAGGGTTACCCCTGCTGTTTGCGCCTGCCTCTTTGCCGTGGGAAGACTTATCACAACATCGCCTAACAAGAAGTGGGAAGTGAGAAGTGAGAAGTGAGAAGCAGCGAGGGGCGAGGGAAGTTTTGAATTTTGAGTTTTGAATTTTGAGTTTTTTGACTCGTAGCTTCTTTGCTGGGGAAATGAAAGCACATCGGTTGTTTTGGGCATACTCCTGTATATGGTGTTCAGCTTCTTCATCTTTCTGTCACCCACAAACAGGATGCTTATCTCAGCCCAGTGTTGTCCTGTGCTGGAAAGGATCCTCTGTGCTGCCCTTTTTATTTTTGTCTTGTTTAGCCGCCTGTGGCTTTGGCTCTGCTTTATCAAAATTTTCACTTTTAAAGTCAAACCCCGGATAACTTATACGCCTGTGAAACATCCCTGTAAGTATATATATAAAATGTTTTTTTATCTCCTGCAGATCCTTAAGCGTAAGTTCACAGTCATTTAACTGCCCGTCTATAAAGAAGTGATTTATAACCTTCTCAACAAGGGTGGTAATCCTTGCAGGGGTTGGCTCTGTCAGCACCCTTGAAGCTGCCTCCACTGCGTCAGCCATTAATACAAGCGCAGCTGCCCTTGTCTGGGGCCTTGGCCCCGGATACCTGAAATCATTCTCTGAGAGGGAGTCCTGCAGTTCCTTTGCCTTTTGGTAGAAGTAGGTTATAAGTGATGTCCCATGATGCTGGTTGATAATGTCTATCACAGCCTCAGGGAGCTTATGTTGTTTTGCGAGCTCTACGCCTTCCTTCACATGTGATATTAAGACCATTCCGCTCATGTGCGGCGTTATTTTATCATGCTTGCTTACAAGCCCTGCCTGATTTTCAATAAAGTATTCAGGCATCTTCATTTTACCTATATCATGGTAATAGGCGCCTACCCTTACCATAAGCGGATTAACCCCTACGGCCTCTGCTGCAGATTCAGCGAGGTTGCCAACTATTATGCTGTGATGATACGTGCCGGGGGACATTACAAGGAGGTTTCTCATAAGCGGCTGGTTCAAGTCAAGAAGCTCAAGCAGGCTTATATCAGTTGTAAGCTTGAATGAGTACTCAAGAAGGGGCAGAAATGCCGAGGCAAGTGTTGTAACTATAATCCCGTTAAACAGGGCGAAGCCTATGGATATGGGCGCTTCTATAGTCAGGACTTTTGCGTTTAGTATATTTATGGTCAAGGATGTGAATATACACACAAGGCTTACAAAAAGCCCTGCCCGCCAGAGCGCTGACCTCCTTTTGCATCTTATGACGCCAAATGCCGCAGTCAGGCCTGCCGCAAATGTGAAAACCGAATAAATGGGGCTCTCAAGCCATATCCCTGCAAGCAGGCTTGTTATAACAGAGAAGACAATGGCTGTATGAATATCTATCAGGAGGGCTGTCAGCAGCGAGCCGACTGCGAGTGGAACGGCATACATGGATAAGAGAGGGTCAATATTGCCAAGCCCCTGTGAAAACCCTTTTATCACGTAATGAAATCCCCTGCCTATAAGCAGATTACCGGAAAGCAGAATGCATATCAGTAGCAATAACTTGTAATCCTTAAAGATAGCAGGCCTGTATCTCATAAGGTCTTTATATAGGATTACAAGGAGGATGCCAATAATAAGAAATGTGCCAAAGAAACTCCAGATAGATATTTTGTAAAATGGCGCTATTGTGATGGCAAGGAGCGCCGCAAAACCGATAAGGAGGGAAAACTTTATGAGGTCTTCCTCCTTAAGACCTTCTTTATATTTGGCTGTAATGCTACTGCCTTTCCTGTCCTTTTGTTTGACGCTCAAATCTTTCATATGCCCTTACTATCTCCTGCACAAGCTTGTGCCTTACAACATCCCTTTCAGTAAAGTATATAATACTTACACCTTTTACATCCCTTAGAACCTTTTGCGCCTCTATAAGCCCTGAGGTTTTGCCTGCCGGAAGGTCTATCTGGGTTATGTCTCCTGTGATTACTGTTTTAGAATTAAACCCGAGCCTCGTCAGGTACATCTTCATCTGCTCTGTGGTTGTATTCTGCGCCTCGTCAAGTATTATAAATGAATCATTAAGGGTTCTGCCCCTCATAAATGCAAGCGGGGCTATTTCAATGATGCCCCTTTCAATGAGCTTATGGGCCTTCTCTGCCTCCATCATATCAAAAAGCGCATCATAGAGAGGCCTTAGGTAGGGATTTACTTTTTCATATATATCCCCGGGCAGAAACCCGAGTTTTTCACCTGCCTCTACCGCAGGCCTTGCAAGTATAATCCTGCTTACTTCTTTTTTGAGGAAGGCATTTATGGCCATTGCCATTGCAAGATAGGTCTTCCCTGTGCCTGCAGGGCCTATACCTATTACCATGTCATACTGCTTTATCGCCTCTATATATTGCCTTTGGGTCTCTGAGCGCGGGACTATGAATCTCTTTTTAAAGGAGAGAGGTACGGTATTCAGGAAAAGCTCTTTAAGGGAAACAGGGGCGCCGCTTTCAGATGACTCCTCTATGGTTTTAAGGGCGAATCTTATATCCTCAGGCCTTACGCTGTAGCCGCCTGCGATTATATCGTGCAGCTCCCTGACGAGTTTTTCCGCCTTTTCTACAGCCTTTTCCTCTCCTTCTATAAAGACTTTATTGCCTCTGAGGGAGACATCAACCCCGAGGGCGTTTTCCACAGCCCTGAGGTTTTTATCAATCTCATTGAAGAGAGACGGAAGATCTTTTTCTTCTAAATCTAATACAACCTTGCCCGTTTAACTTCTCCTTTTCTGTACCATTTTACTGCTGTTATTAAGATAGCAGGAAATTCTATAAAATTCAAAATTTTTATTGGGCTTAATTTGCTATAATTATGCCATGAAGATAGCGCTAACAGGATTTATGGGTACAGGAAAGACCTCCGTAGGCAGAGAGCTAAGCAGAAGGCTTGGATATAAGTTTGTAGATACAGACACTCTTATTGAAGAGCGCGAGGGCACGCCGGTTTCTCTGATATTTAAAGAAAAGGGAGAGGATTACTTTAGGGCAGTAGAGCATTCCATTGTAAGTGAAGTTTCTAAGATGACAGATGTTGTTATTGCCACTGGCGGCGGAGTTATAAAGAGCAAAGAGAATGTAAAAAATCTCCAAAAAGGCGGCATTCTTATCTGGCTGAAGACAGAGCCGGAGATTATTTTAAAGAGAGTGATGCTTGAAGGCGGCAAGAGGCCGCTTGGAGCCGCTTGAGGAGATTAACAGGCTGCTTACAGAGAGGCTGCCGCTTTATAAACAAGCGGATATGGCTATAGATACAGGCTTTATAACGCCAGGGGAAACCGCAGAGGAGATAATAGAGAGGCTCGGGCTTGAATCTGAGATTATAACAGTAGAGCTTAAGGAACGCAGCTATAAAATCCTTATCGGAAGAAAGACCCTTAAGGCCATTGGTATAAGGCTTAAGGAGTTCAGGCCGTCTAAGGTCGCTCTGGTAAGCAATACCACGGTTTATCCTATTTATAAAGAGATTATCTCAGAGGCGATGGATGAGTACGGGGTAACGCCCGAGGTCTTTCTCATTCCTGACGGCGAGGGGTATAAAGATTCTCTATGGGCTTTTTATCTGTACGGAGAGCTTCTTAGAAACAGGTTTGACAGGGACTCCCTTCTTATCGCCTTTGGCGGAGGTGTTGTCGGCGACATAACAGGTTTTGTGGCATCAACATATATGAGGGGAATAAGGTGCATTCAGGTTCCAACCACCCTGCTTTCTCAGGTGGACAGCTCTGTCGGCGGAAAGACAGGCATTAATCATCCGCTCGGCAAAAACATGATAGGCACATTCTATCAGCCGTCAATGGTACTGATAGATGTTGATACATTAAAGACCCTTCCGCGGAGAGAGTTTAATGCAGGTATTGCTGAAATAATAAAATACGGCGTTATTTATGATGAAGAGCTTTTTAAATTTCTTGAGAGAAACAGAGACGCTGTCTTGACCCTTGACCCTTTATCATTGACCCATATCATTAAGCGCTCCTGCGAGATAAAGGCAGATGTCGTATCACAGGATGAACGCGAGGCAGGATTAAGGGCAATACTTAATTTCGGGCATACAGTAGGGCATGCCATTGAGACCGTGACAGGATATACAAGATTCCTTCACGGAGAGGCGATTGCCATAGGCATGTGCGCTGCGTCTGATATTGCAGTCAGAATGGGGATTTTCAGCAAGGCAGAGGCAGGGCGCATAAAAAATCTTATAGGGCTTTACGGACTGCCGTCTTCAATGCCTCAGGATATAAAGACTGCTGACATAATAAATGCCATGGAGATAGATAAGAAGGTTAAGGCAGGCAGGCTGCGATTTGTCCTGCCTGAGAAGATTGGCAAGGTCATGATAGAAGACGGGGTTGAGAGGGAATTGATAAAGGAAGTTTTGCAAGCCGCCTTAATGTAGAATCTAAGAATACAGTTATATCTGTCTAAAATATGAGTTTATGGGGCTGGAAAGCCAACAAGCTTGTAAGCTATCAGGCTTCATCTTATGCAGATTATTAAAACCATAAAAGAGATGCAGGCATTAAGCAGGGGCTTTAAGGCTAAAGGTAAAACCATTGGCTTTGTCCCTACAATGGGTGCGCTTCACGAAGGGCATCTCAGCCTTGTAAGGCAGACAAAGGCTGAGAACGATATTGTAGTTGTAAGCATATTCGTAAATCCAACTCAATTTGGCCCTAAAGAAGATTTTAATAAATATCCAAGGGATGTTGAAGGAGACTTAAGTAAGCTTTCTCCGATAGGTGTAGATGCGGTTTTTATTCCCGGTGCTTCTGAAATATATCCTAATGGCTTTTCTGCGTCAATAAACATCGGAAGCATTGGAGATATCCTCTGCGGGGCATCAAGACACGGGCATTTTAATGGCGTGGCAACTGTGGTAGCAAAGCTCTTTAATATTGTCATGCCTGACAGGGCATATTTTGGTCAGAAGGATTTTCAGCAGACAGTAGTCATAAAGAAGCTTGTTATGGAGCTTAATTTTGATATTGATGTTATAGTCTGCCCTACTGTAAGGGAGCCAGACGGCCTTGCAATGAGTTCCAGAAACAGTTATCTGAATGAGGCTGAAAGAAAGGCAGCAGGGATTTTATATAAGGCATTAAAGCATGGCGAAGGACTTATTTTAAACAACGTTAAAGATGCCTCTCGCGTCAAGTCAGAAATAGAGGCTTTAATAAAAACAGAGCCTCTTGCAGAGATAGAGTATGCTGAAATTATTGATGCGGCAACTCTTGAAAAAATTGACGACATAAAATCTATTGCTGCTATAAGCCTTGCTGTCCGTATCGGCACAACAAGGCTTATTGATAATTTGGTTGTTGTGCTTTCTATATAATGAGCAGAGGTATTGAAAGGGCATAAAAGGGGGCGACGTGCAAGCAAAAATCAATAAAAGCACTTTATCATTAATTGAAGGCGATATAACAAGGCAGGATACAGACGCTATTGTTAATGCCGCAAACAAGAGCCTTCGCGGAGGAGGCGGCGTTGACGGAGCAATTCACAGGGCAGGAGGGCCAAAGATTCTTGAAGAGTGCATAAAGATAGGGGGCTGTGAAACAGGCGAGGCTGTTATAACGACAGGCGGGAATCTAAAGGCAAAGTATGTAATTCATACAGTAGGGCCGGTATACAGAGACGGAGAGCATAATGAACCGAGGCTCCTTGAAAATGCTTATCGCAACAGCCTTCTGCTTGCATCATCAAAGGGCATTAAGGGCATTGCATTTCCATCCATAAGCACAGGCGCTTATGGCTATCCATTAGAGGAAGCAGCAGAGATTGCGCTCAAAACATCAGTAACATATCTTAAAGAGCACACAGATATTGAACTTATACGCTTTGTGCTTTTTGGCAGGCACGCATTAGGTGTTTATGAGATGGTTTTAAAGAGGCTGATGGAAGGATATATTTAATGTATATGGGGTATCCCCTTGACTCCAGTAACCACGAGATATAGTATATGAGGCATGGAAGATTATCCAAAGACGATGGTAGACTTTGATGCTCGGTTTA
>JACQXF010000084.1:0-10095 GCA_016208855.1 Nitrospirota bacterium
CAAATTTCTTCATTGATCGCCTCTGTGAAATCCTCATCGTCAAGGTTGCGAGACAGGCGGTCTTCGGTCTTTATCAGCGCCTGTTCTTCTTTCAGAGTTCGCGCTATGTTGCTTAACTTTACGTCTTTTGCCGCCTGTATCTCGTACAGCATTTCCTTGATCAGTTTCTGCTTGGGCTTCTTAAAGCCCTTTGAGATGATTCCTGAGAATTTAGAAAGTTGCCCCTTTAGATTGGCCACTGTCTTAGAGTTTTCGCTCATAGTACCCTCCATCTTAGCCACAGATAAGGCTTCCCCTATAATAGAGCATCTGAAACTCAGGAATCTTCCCCTCATAAAAAAAAACAGACCGCTCCACTTGTTCAATGTTATTTTTTCTTTCTACTTCAATTACTTAGATGATTCTTGCAGGAAATTCTCAGGAAACTCCAATTATCTTAACTTTGATTTTCAGTATGGTGGGCCTAATTGGAGTCGAACCAATGACCTCACCCTTATCAGGGGTGCGCTCTAACCAACTGAGCTATAGGCCCTTAACATTAAGACTAATAAAATACCTTAAAGATTTATTGATTGTCAATTAACCAGCCTTATTTTATCCTTTTTGAGATAATCTTAAATTCCTCAGTCCCTGCAACCTTCAGCAACTGAAACAAGACGGTCTCTGTGCATGTTATGACAGCGCCGGCATCGCGCATTAATTCAATGCCTGTCTGCCAGTTCTCCTTAGTCCTTGAACATACAGCGTCCCTTACTACATGAACAATAAAGCCCTCTCTTAAAAGCCCAAGGCATGTTTGAAGCACACATATATGCGTCTCCATACCGGTTAACAGCAGTGTCTTTTTATTGAGCCTCTTAACCTTGTCCAAAAAGCTCATCTCATCGCAGCAGCTAAATGTAAGCTTCTCTATAGGATTATATGATGGAAGGGATTCCCTTATCTCTGCTACTGTCTGTCCAAGCCCTTTTGGATACTGTTCTGTAAGGACTATCGGGATATTCAACATCTTTGAGAGCTCTGCAAGGTGAAGACAGTTTTTTATGACATCATCCTTTACCCTCATCACACCTGCAAGCTTGTCCTGTATATCAATAATCAGAAGAGCTGTGTTGTGTTTACTAAGAAGAAATTTGTCCATAGTTATATTCTACCAAGTTAAGCGATTGCCACATTAAAATAGCAGGCATGAATAATCCATTTAGGCACAGAGAATAAATAGTATTTATTATTTCTGCTTTGTGCCTCTGTGCCTATATTCTGCTGATGGTATTTGCCTTACAATTCAAATTCAATAAAATACTGATACGGAAGAAAGTCTAAGAACCGCTTCAGACGATACCCAGCCTCCCACATCTCTTTAATAACCATTACCTCTGATAGTTTGTGCTCCAGATCCTGCGGTCCAACAGGCAGTTGTTTTTTATAAAAATCAACTACCACCACCCTGCCTTTCGGCTTAAGGCTCCTTGCAGCCTTTCTAAAATAATTTGTCCTGTCCTCAAGATGATGATATGTATCACAGATAAATATAACATCAACAGAGTTTGGCTCAAGCCCCGCATCGTCGTACTTAACAAGCCTTGCTGTATAGTTTTTAAGGTTTAGTTTTTTGGCATCCTCTTCCATATATTTAACCATGTTAGGCTCTACCTCAATGCCGATAGCCTTTCCCTGCGGGCCGACTGCAACAGCGAGCCTCCGTGTAAAATAACCTGTCCCTGCCCCAAGGTCTGCAACCACATCGCCGGGTTTAAGATTAAGATTCTTTATTACTTCATCAGGCATTTGCCATTTGTCTCGCGCAGGATCTTCAAATATCTTAGTCCAGAGGTCAATGTTATCAAACCTCTGCTGGCTTGGGGGAGTATGATGCTTTTCATCGCTGACACCCTTTTCTATCGGATAGGCAAATACAAAGGCAATCAAGAAAATAACAAATACCGCTCTTTTATAAAAACTGTCTCTCATAAATCCTCCTTTGTTCGCTCATAGTTCATAGCTCATTGTTCATTGTTTTATAGACTACAAACTACAACTTTGCGAGTTAAAATCATAAAATCTATAACACCCCTTGTCAATCTCAGCGATATTTAGATACTCCAACCTTTGCGCAATACTGATTAATTTTACATATACTGCACAACGGCGATATTGGCTTGCATATACCCTGCCCGAATGCAACAAGCATGCCGTTCAGCTCTTTCCAATATCTCACAGGCAGTAATTCTCTTAAACTAAACTCTGTCTCTGTTGGATTTTCTGTCTTAATAAGCCCCCATCTGTTTGTTATCCTGTGGACATGGGTATCTTCGCATATGCCGGCTTTATCATATCCAAGGGTCGCAACAAGGTTTGCAGTTTTTCTCCCGACACCCTCTGACTTCAGCAGTTTTTCAATAGTATCAGGAACTTTTGATCTGTATCGTTCAACAATCTCTGCGCTTATCTTTTTAATCCTCTTTGCCTTTACTCTGTAAAAGCCTACCGGATAAATTGCCTTCTGTATTGTTTTAACCGTAAGGCCTGAAATTTTCTGGGGAGTTGATGCAAGTTGAAAAAGCCTCATGGATGCGATGCCTGTTGTCTTATCCTGTGTTCTCAGACTAAGGATGCAGGAAATCAGCACTTTAAAAGGGTCTCTGTCCAGTGACGCAAGATTATCAAGCCATGGGACATTCAGGGTTTTTATCTGTTTCTTTAAGACGTGCCAGGCACTGGTGAATTCTTTAATGGTCATCTACTGCGTACTTCTTCATCTTATACCCAATCTGCCTTGGCGTAAGCCCGAGCATCTTTGCCGCCTTTGCCTGCACCCCGCCTGTGTTTTTAAGCGCATCTATAATCATTGACCTCTCTATATCCTCAATGCCTGTCTTGAGCATGCCTTTTGGCATCTCCTGCGGTCCTGGAACCTTTAGGTTAAGAGGCAAGTCGGAAAGTTTAATGGTATCCTTTCCTGACATCACAACAAGCCTTTCTATGGTATTTTCAAGCTCTCTGACATTGCCTGGCCAGTTATAATCAATTAGTATCCTCAGCGACTCTGGAAGAAGCGATACTTTTCTTCTGTTTTCTTCATTAAAGCGTTTAAGAAAGTGCTCAACTAAAAGCGGTACATCTTCTTTTCTTTCTCTAAGAGGAGGAAGAAATATCGGCACAACATTTAATCTATAGTATAAGTCCTCCCTAAATCTCCCTGACGAAACGAACTCCTCAAGGTTTCTGCTTGTTGCTGCAATGAGCCTGACATCAGCCTTTAATGTCTTCTCTCCCCCAACCCTTTCAAACTCCCTCTCCTGGAGTACACGGAGTATCTTCGGCTGGAGCGTTATCGGCAAGTCTCCTATCTCGTCAAGAAAGATAGTCCCTCCGTTTGCAAGCTCAAACTTGCCCCTCCTCTGTGTAATTGCGCCGGTAAACGCACCCTTCTCATGCCCGAAGAGCTCTGACTCAAGCAGTCCTTCCGGTATGGAGGCGCAATTAAATTTCACAAAAGGCCCTCTGCTGCGAGGACTCATATAGTGTATAGCTTTTGCTATAAGCTCCTTCCCTGTGCCGCTTTCTCCGCGCAGCAAGACAGACGCCCTTGACGGTGAAACGCGATAAACAGACTCAAACACCTCCTGCATTCTGTCTGACTGACCGACAATATTTTCTACCTGATACTTGCCCTTAAGTTCCCTGCGAAGGTTTTCCTTTTCCTTTTCAACCTTTTCAAAACTCTCCCAGAGCTTTACAAACTGGGCTATCAAAGATGCAATAATGTTTAAGACCCGGAGGTCATCGTCTACATCGCCGTGTTCTTCGGCATAAATTCTGTCAACGCTGAGGACGCCGAGTTTTTCCTTTTTGAATTCTATAGGAACGCAGAGAAACGAAATGCCTTCCTTTTGAGGCCTTGAGCCTGTCTTATTTAAAAATAAAGGCTCCTTGCCGATGTTTGGAATTACCATCGGCACACCCTTTTCAACCACGCGGCCTACAATTCCTTCGCCAATACGGTATTTCCCTTTCTCTATATTTTCTTTTGTAAGCCCATGGGCTGCAACAATGCGCAGCTCCTTAAATATCGGGTCAAGCAAAAACACGCAGGCCCTCTGCATATCAAGAAGGTTTGCAAGCGTTGACATCGCAGAAGAAAGGTTTTGCTCAAGGTCAAAAGAAGTGGTAAGCGATTTACTTACCTCAAGGATTGCAGCAAGCTCTCTGTTTTTGCGAAGGATAAGGTCTGTCTTTTTGTCTATGCTTGATTTCATACGCCCTTTTCAAAATCTGATTGCCTTGTTTATATAAACAATTGTTAAAATGAGATAGCGGGCGTATTGACATGGTCTTGCCACGGGGAATACGCTCGCTATCCATTTAACCATAAGGGCTTGGTTTTGTCAAAAAATTATTGACAATAGAGGGTCATCTCTTCAAGCTTCTATCTCCATCCCTTTATCAATGCTATAGATAGGATAAATCTTATAATTTTTTATCCACGGCTGTCTTATGGTAAAGTCCTTTTTATGCCAGAAAAATACCCATGGCGCATGTTTAACTATAAGCTCCTCTGCTTTTTGATAATATTCGTCTCTCTGTGTTTTATTCATGCTCCTCTGCCCTTTTTCTATCAAGGCATCAACCTCTTTATTCTGAAATCTCGTCCTGTTTCCCGCAGAGCCAAGGTTTGATGAGTGAAAAAGGGGAAATAAAAAATTCTCAGGGTCAGGATAATCAGCCCACCAGCTAATCCAGAAGGCATCAGGCTCGCCATTGTTTATGGCATCTTTATAAGCGCTCCATTCAAGCTGCCTTAGTTCAGCCTCTATGCCTATTGTTTTCAGATAACCCTGAATAACCTCCAGTATGTCAAGAACCTCCTGATCTGCGGCAAGATATATCTTTATCTTAAGCCCGGTTGGGTATCCTGCCTCTCTTAGCAATAACCTTGCTCTATCAGGGCTATATGGATATGCCGCAGGAACACTCCACGCCTTAAGCAGAGGAGGCACAGGGGAAGACGAAGGGAGCCCCCTGCCCTCGTATATTGTCTTTAGTATCTTATCCCTGTCTATTGCAAAGCTCACTGCCTTTCTTAACATAGGATTATTAAAAGGAGGCCTGCTGCAATTAAAGCCAAGGTAATAAGTGTTTATACCTGAAGCGCCGGATATTAAGTCTTTCCATTTAGGGTCTTTCATATAACGGCTGAATTCTGCGGCAGGCATTGAGATAACATCAAGATTGCCTGATTCAAACTCAGCCACTGTAGTTAAATCATCAGGGATAACTTTATAAACTATCCCTTTTGTCCTTGGTTTTCCATCAAAATAATCGCTTCTTGCCTCAAGCCTAAGATACTGGTTATGTTTCCACTCTTTAATAGTAAAAGGGCCTGTCCCTGATGGATTAGTTGAGAAATCAGTGCCAAGCCTTTCAACATCTTCTTTTGGCACAACATAGGCTGCTGTCATACAAAGCAGACTCAGAAACGGCGCAAAAGGCTCCTCAATAGTAATCTTAAGTTTATATCTATCTTCAACTTTTATGCCTGCTATGTCTTCTGTCTTTCCATCAATAAATTCTTTTACGCCTTTTATTCTGTCTAATACCCATGTATTTGGAGACTTTGTCTGCGTGGACAACAACCTTTGGAATGAATACTTAAAATCATCTGCCGTAACCTCTCTGCCGTTTAAAAAGCGAACTCCTCTTTTAAGATAAAAGACATAAGTCCTTCCATCCCTTGAGACTTCCCATTTGTAAGATATATCAGAAACTATATTCAGGTTTTCATCAAACCTCACAAGCCCATTAAAAAGCTTTGCAGAGATAGAGCCGCCTGTTACATCTACAATCAGGGCAGGGTCAAGCGTGGAAGGATTAGCGCTTAACCTGTAATAGATATAGCCATCAATGCGGTTTGAGGGCATGCAGGCAAAGATGCATAGGGTGATACTGAGTCCAATGATATTTTTAAGATGCTTTCTCACAAATAGAACTTTATTCTTTTTTGCTATATAATATTAACAAAACTATGGCTAAAAACAAGAAAAAAATTGCTGTAGTTGCGACAACGAGACAGGAAGAAGCCCTGAGAATGGCTATAGGCGTAACGCTTATGGACGATAAGGTTGATGTGTATGTCCTTGACAAACAGGTGGAAGACAATGAAAGAAACGCCCTTAATCTTCAGACCATAAAAGAGATGAAGATACAAGTTTTTACAAACTGCAAAGACAATAAAGATATGAAGTTACTTTCAGCTAAAGAGATAGCTCTAAAACTGACCGAGTACGATCATATCCTGCCTTATTAGGGATATGAAAATTTTATATATTGTAAAACAGGATTTTAATAAGACAGCAAGGGAGATTATTGATGAGCATAAAAAAACGCATGAAGTCAGTATTGTTGATATAAGAAAAGAGAAGGACTATAACAAAATCATAGACCTTATCGCCTCAAGCGACAAAGTCATATCGTGGTAAGAAGAAATGAAGCTTGGCATACTTGTAAACACAGATAAAAATCTTGATGCAATAGAAGGACTGACAATGGCCGCAGTTGCTAAAGGTCATGAAGTCACGATATTTGCAATGGATGAAGGAACAAGACTCCTTAAAAATACCTCATATACAGAGCTTTGCAGGCTTCAAGGTGTTACAATGTGTTTCTGCGATTACAGCGCGACAACCCTCTGCGCCGGTACAGAAAACCTGCCTGATAAGATACAGCCTGGCAGCCAGTATAATAATGCAATAATGTGTCACAATGCTGATAAGGTAATTGTGCTTTAGTATTTTTAATGCTCATCCTGCCCTCTAAATCTAAATTCATTGAAGATGCAAAAGAAGGCAGGTTATCTCCTGTTTATGCGGAACTGCCGTTTATCCCGCCTCACCGCGTATATGAAGCCCTTGAAACTCCATACAGCTTCCTGTTTGAAAGCGCAAAGGGCCCTGAAAATATTGCCCGATACTCATTTGTCGGCATAGAGCCCTTCCTGATCTTCAGAGTAAAAAACGGCGCTGTTGAGATAGAAGTCAGAAATCAGAAATCAGAAGACAGAAGTCAGAAGACAGAAAAAACAAAAACGCCGCTTAAAAAATTAAAAGGGCTTATTAAATCATACAAGATAGAGTCCCATCCAAATCTCCCGCCTTTCATCGGCGGCGCCGTGGGGCTTTTCAGCTATGATTTTGTCCATTACTTTGAACATCTGCCAAAAACTGCTGTTGATGATCTTGAGATACCTGACGCCCACTTTTTATTTATTGATACGATAGTTGCATTTGACCATAAAGAGAAAAAGACATATATCATTTCATGCCCCGGAGCTGATGAGGCAGTCAGTAAAAGTATTCAAGGAGCCAAGGGATCAAGTGACAGCAAATGGGGGGAAGATTACGAAAGGTCTTGCGAAAAGATAAAGATACTCTATAACAAGATAAAAACTATTTTGCCTTCACTGCATCCTAATAAAAAAACATGCAGCTTAGTCATAAACCCAATTGAAATTCATCATGCAATGAGCAAACTTGACTACATGGATATCGTAAAGAAAGCAAAAGAATATATAAAGGCCGGCGACATATTCCAGGCTAATTTATCTCAAAGGGTATCAGTAAATGTAGGGGATACGCCTCCATGGCGTATTTATTCACTTCTGAGAAGAATTAACCCTTCTCCTTTTGGGGGATATTTAAATATGAATGATTACCATATAGTAAGCTCTTCTCCTGAAAGACTCATAAGGGTTCTCGAAAATATTGTGGAGACAAGGCCTATTGCGGGGACAAGGCCAAGGGGCGCAAATGACATGGCAGATATAGAAATGAGAACAGAGCTTTTACTTAATGAAAAGGAACGCGCAGAACACCTTATGCTTATTGACCTTGAAAGAAATGACCTTGGCAGAATTTCTGATTACGGTTCTGTCGTTGTTGATGAGTTTATGATAACAGAAGATTACTCTCACGTAATACATATCGTCTCAAACATAAAAGGGGCGCTCGCAAAGGGCATGGACTGCTTTGATGCCATAAGGGCGGCATTCCCGGGCGGTACAATAACAGGCGTTCCAAAGGTAAGATGCATGGAGATAATAGACGAGCTTGAGCCCCTGACAAGAGGACCATATACAGGCTCAATGGGGTACATAAGTTTTACAAGCAATATGGACTTAAATATTATCATCAGGACATTTGTGGTTAAAAACAATACTGCCTATGTTCAAGCAGGCGCCGGTATTGTGGCAGATTCTGACCCTGAGAGGGAGTATAACGAAACATTAAAAAAGGCTGAGGCATTGATAAAGACATTAGAAAGGCTTTAGGCAATTAACTTCCAAAAACTCTCTCCATTAATATTAGATTTTATATCAAAGGCGTCAAGCATCGTTGCGCCAATGTCAGAAAAACTTTTTCTTAACCCAAGGTCAATGCCTTCTTTTATTGAAGGCCCGTAAATCAGCAAAGGCACATATTCCCTTGAGTGGTCTGTGCTCTGGGTGGTAGGGTCACAGCCATGGTCAGCAGTAATGATTAGCATGTCATTCTCAGTAAGAAGAGCAAAAATCCCCGTCAATGCGCTGTCAAAATTCTCTAATGCCCTTGCATAGCCCTGCGGGTCGTTTCTATGCCCGTAGAGGGTATCAAGATCGACGAGGGTAAGCCATACAACACCCTTATCCAGAGATTTAAATTGTGTAACTGCCTTGGCTATTGCATCGTCATTTCCTGAGACTGACAGCGCCTTGGTAAAACCCATGCCGGCAAATATATCTTTGACCTTGCCAATACTTATGACTTCAAGTCCGCTTTCAGACAGATATTGAAGCGCTGTTTTTTCAGGAGGGGGGATGCTAAAGTCTTTTCTCATTGGCGTCCTTACAAAAAAACCTTCCTTACCAACAAAGGGCCTTGCGATAACCCTGCCTACATTATGCGGCGGCTTGAGTATTGAGCGCGCTGTCTCGCACATCCTGTACAGTTCATCAAGAGGGATTATCTCTTCATGTGCGGCTATCTGAAATACACTGTCAGCAGATGTATATACAATGGGACATCCTGTCTCCAAATGCAGTGAGCCAAGCTCTTTAATTATCTCTGTGCCTGAGGCTGGCTTATTGCCAAGGACTTTTCTGCCAATGGCTTTTTCAAATGCCTCTATTATCTCAGCGGGAAACCCATGCGGATATGTTGGAAACGGTTTTTCAGTAACTATGCCCATCATCTCCCAGTGCCCTGCTGTACTATCCTTTGCATGGGATGCTTCCGCCATTATCCCGTAAGAGCCAATGAGCTTCTCTGTCCTTTGGACGCCCTTAAAATCGCCTAAAAACCCAAGCCCTAAGGACTCCATATTTGGAAGCCTTAACCCTCCAACCGCCTCTGAGATATTGCGGAGCGTATTGCTTCCGCTGTCGCCGTATTCCATAGCGTCAGGCAGTTCTCCGATTCCAAGTCCGTCTATGACGATTAAGATAATCCTATTCATATGTGAATCTTAGATTTGATCTTCCCTGCAACAGGACTTCAGCGTGAGCTCAGTCAAACGCCGCAGGGAATCTAATGCAAGGAATTTTCTTATTATTATATTCGCTCGCTAATCCTGTGGCAAGGCCACGGACAATACGCTCGCTTTCCATTTAAATGCTAAATTTGCAATTGTATTGATGTATGGGCAGGCTCCGTCGAGATCAGAATGACAGACTTTATTTTCAGGTTAATGACAACTTATTTTGCAACTATCGCAGGGCGCGACTGAGGGGATGATGGCCGTGCTGAATGTCATCCAGTTTCAATCCACGCGCCCGCATGGGGCGCGACATTCCAGCATGTTTGCCTCGTCTCTGGGCGCAAGGTTTCAATCCACGCGCCCGCATGGGGCGCGACGAGGCAGCAGAGACATTAAGTAATATCTCAGGCGTTTCAATCCACGCGCCCGCATGGGGCGCGACGACTCCTGACTATCCACACTTTGAACTATGAAAAGTTTCAATCAACGCGCCCGCATGGGGCGCGACTTTTGCAGCCCTTCTTGCTGCAACTGAGCAATAAGTTTCAATCCACGCGCCCGCATGGGGCGCGACTTCGCAAAACA
>JACQXF010000084.1:10114-18511 GCA_016208855.1 Nitrospirota bacterium
ATGTTTCAATCCACGCGCCCGCATGGGGCGCGACTTGGGTCGGCTGGCACAGGAGTAATAGGAGTAATAGTTTCAATCCACGCGCCCGCATGGGGCGCGACTAGGCATGTTAAAGATGCTAATCTAAAGATTGCAGTTTCAATCCACGCGCCCGCATGGGGCGCGACTTATCACCTCTATTTAATTTTTCTAAGTCCTCCAGTTTCAATCCACGCGCCCGCATGGGGCGCGACCTCTTTATCACACTTATTAGCCATTACCATTATTGTTTCAATCCACGCGCCCGCATGGGGCGCGACCCAGCATCAGAAGTGGAAGCATTGATGTTAGGATTGTTTCAATCCACGCGCCCGCATGGGGCGCGACTCTGGAATTTGCAAGCTCGTAGCATACCACCTGAGTTTCAATCCACGCGCCCGCATGGGGCGCGACTCCTGCACTGGTTTTCGCCAGCACAGTAATATGTTTCAATCCACGCGCCCGCATGGGGCGCGACGGCCGGAAGGATTTATGATTAAGGCATGTAAAATAATATGTTTCAATCCACGCGCCCGCATGGGGCGCGACTGTTCATTTACAACTAAACTATTTTAAAAGATAAATCCGCTGATTTTTGCGAACATCTCTTTTTTATTCCTGCAAATACCTCTGTTGTCAAAGAGCACATTGAAAAGCATCATATTTTACAAGCTATTTTATACCTTGCGAACCTCTTGGGAAAATCCTGTATGCTTCAGGTTCGCAAGCCATATTAAACAATCAATGGCCCATCTTGTTCAATTCCTGGTTTTGCACCTATATGCTCTACACGATGCTTCCAATTAGAGCCGAGATAATAAAATCTCAAGCTGTCTTTTTCAGGATCAATCTCCGAGATCAGCCTCGCTTTCAACATCGTCCACTGTGCAGGGTCAACAATGCATTCAAACACAGAAAACTGCACCCTCTGTCCATAATCAAGACACGCGCGCGCCACCCTGCGCAAACGGCGCTGTCCGCCTTCTTCAGATGTTGCTACATCATAGCTTATAAGTACAAACATATAAACCTCACTTATAACTCCCCCTTGCCCCTTCTTAGATTAAGAGGGGGTTGGGGGAGTTACTTCCACACAAACGGCGGGTATGCATCCATATCCCCCCTTAAATAACGTGCCATAAGCAATGCCTGCGTATGAAAGAGCAGTCCAATCGTCATTTTTTCTTTAAGAAACGGATGTATTATCTCATCCTGCTTTCTTTTCTGATATGAAACAAGGACCGTCTTCCTTACCTCATCATTCATCAATACAGCGCCGTTTTCTTTCCTTTCAAAACCCTTGCCCTGCACCTGACAGAGATTTATAAGGGAAAGAGTGAGACGGTCCGCAAGAAAAGGTCTGAATTCCTCCATAAGATCCAGAGCTAATCCATATCTTCCCGGCCTGTCTCTATGCAAAAACCCTACTGCAGGGTCAAGCCCCGTTGTTTCAAGCGCTGAGCGGACATCATGCATCACAATTGTATATAAGAACGACAGAAGGCAATTCACATTGTCCAAGGGCGGACGACGGTTGCGTTCATGGAATTTAAAATCTTCTTTCTGAGCAGTAATGAGATGGTTAAAGACGCTGAAATATGTATTTGCTGATTCCCCTTCTATGCCGCGAATGATTTCCATATTGGATTCGGGCTGCAATCTTCTCAAGGCGCTGCTTAATTTGTTTATCGCGTGCGTCATATCTTCAGAATTTATTTTCTCCGGATGGTCGCGTAATGCCCGTGAAAGCACCGTGCGGCAGTTGGCAATCTTGCCGGTCAATACGGCTTTTGCAATCTCAGATGATGACTTCATGTCATCGGCCCTGCGGTATTGCTCTCTTCTAAGCAAAACATTGCCGGACACAGGCCCCTGCACTTTTGCAAGAAAGCTGCCGTTTTCAGTGAGAAAACTTACAGCCACACCGCTCTCAGCGCAAAACCCCATCAGGAAGGGGCTGCAGCTCACCTGTCCGAAGCAGACGATTCCGCCAAGCGTATGAACCGGCACACGCAGAGAGACTTCCCCGTCAATCTTAACGACAACGGTCTCGCCTTCTTTAGAGAGATAAGCGCCTTGTGTTGTGACGAATAATGTGTTGAGATGTTTCTTCATACGTTGTCCTTAGTTGTCATTCCGCACTTGATGCGGAATCCAGTTCTTTTTCTCTGGATTCCCGCCTACGCGGGAATGACGGTATGATGCTTTCATTCTTCTATAATATTCAATAAATGTTTACCTGCTGCGTCCCCGTGAGAGGCGGTTACTATGAAAAGTTTCATACTGCTCAAGCGCCAGCCTGTCAGCTATCTCTTTGTTTACCTTGCCGGCATTAGTAAGAATGTCCCGTTCGTTAAACTGTAGAAATGCGTCCAGCTTTTCCCGCCAGTCACGCATAAAAACCTGCCTGCGGCGTTTGGCCTGGTCTTCTGCATAATTCAGGTACATTTCAACAATGCGGTTGAGATGCCCGATTTCATTATGATTCAGGTAATTCTTGGCAATGGTCACATCACCTTTGCGGACCTTTGCGCCTTTCCATGACGTCAATCCCATATTGGGCTTTGAGGCATCCGCCCGTTCAGAAATTATCTCTGCCGCGGTTTTACCGGAAACAGCAAAGTGCAGCTTGTTCTGGACAATGCTGAAAAATTCGAGCGTCTCCTCAGCAGTCGGATCATAATCAGCGGCAAGTTTATAGATGTCCCGGATTTTCTGATAAAAGCGCTTTTCGCTTGACCGGATGTCCCGTATCCGTTCAAGCATCTCATCAAAGTAATCCGAGCCGATATTATTGACTTCCTTCAGCCGCTCATCATCCATTGTGAAGCCTTTGACAATGTATTCCCGCAGCCGTTGAGTAGCCCATTGACGAAAGCGTGTGGCAACATGAGATTTGATCCTGTATCCCACGGAGATAATCATGTCGAGGTTGTAGAAATCAACAGGCCTATTTACTTGCCGGGAGCCTTCTGTTTGAACTGTCAAGTATTCCTTGACAGTTGCTTCCGGCATAAGTTCTCCCTCGTCAAATATGTTTTGGATGTGCAGGCTAATATTTTGTTTGGTTGTCTGAAATAACTCGGCCATAAGCTTCTGAGTCAGCCAGACAGTCTCATCCTGCAGACGGACTTCAAGTCTGGTTTTGCCGTCCTCAGTCTGGTACAAAATAAGTTCGCCTTTCTCAGAAACAGGCCCTTTCTTTTTCTTCATTGGCATCTGTTAATCCTCCTCCATTGCCGTCAATAAATATTGACTCGCCTTTCTGCTTATCCTCGGCATACAAAGTGTAAGCAGGGAACATTGCTTGCACTTTTTTGAATATTCGGCTTTTGGAGTAACGCCCGAATCAATAAGCTCATGAACCTTTCTTGTCGTCTCCTCTGTCTCCATTCTTAAAGCATTATCGAATGGTACATCCTCCCTGCGCCGGGTCTGCCCGTAAAAAAGAGCTCCCTCGCTGATTTCGACATCGAGCATTTCTTCAAGGCAGATTGCTTGTGCGCAAAGCTGAACTTTATCGCAGTTATCAATTTTGGGCTTGCCGCGCTTATATTCCACAGGAAAAGGTATCCATTTATCGCCCTGCTTGTGAAACTCAACCACATCCGCCTTGCCGATAAGACCAAGCCTAAGCGACCTCATCGGGACACCGTATTCAATACGAATCTTGCCTCTTGACTCCTTATCAGCCGTATCAACCTTGTCGTGCATGAGTCTGCCTTCGGCTGTAAACAGGTTCTCGCTCCATATCTGCTCGATGTGGATCAGGGCGCACTGCCGCTGGCAGTACATGAAGTGCTGCAAGGCTGAAAGCTGAATGAGGTCGTCTTCAGAATACATTATTATTTAATCTTTTTTTGCGACTCTTTTTCTTTTAAATAATTGTGAACTGAGACAATCGGCCTTTTCAGCCTTTTCTCCAAAGCCTTTCGGGCATCCCCTGCAATACTTCCGCCTTCCTGAGCATCTGTTTTAAGTTTCTTCATTCCCTCAGAGTCTTCTGTACGATGGATTTCCGTAGTAGCACGTTCGCCAAGCATGTTAAAGATTAATTCAAAATCATCCATATGGTCCCGCAGGTTTTCACGCTTAAGACCTTTGAGGCTTTTATATTCAGATGGAGTAACGCCAAAGGCGGCTTTTGAAATCTCAGCAGTTAAAATTTCATAATCTTTCTTTTCCTGCGCTCCCCGCTTTTTCCATTCGTCAGTCAGTTCTTCACGGATGGCAATGCCGCGCATACGTTTTTCAATCCAGTCATCGGAGTAACCCTTTGCCTTATATAAAACCCTTGTCCTCTTTGTGGCAAGCTCAGGAAGATACCTTCCGTATTTGAACAGTTGGTCTCTCTCATTTTCCCGTCCGGAGCTATAATTTCAAGGGGGGTACAAATTGTACCCCAGTAGGAATTCAGCTCCGGATCACGTTGACGCATTTTCTTTATATACTGTTTTGGATCAGAACTATCCGTCAGCGCTTCAACAACATCAGACACGGAGAACCACCATTCGTTGTTATGAATTGTCCTCCTGACTTCTTTCCCTCTAAAGACAGCGATATTTAATTCTGTCATTTTGCCTCCTTACCCAATTTGCGAGCCTTCCCCAACCCTGCAACTCTTTAAACTTGCGCTATCGTCATACCCGCCGTGCGGCGGGATAAGTTGAGGGAAGTCTTTTGGATTGGTCATTGTGTGTTGTCCCCTCGTTGTTTTATAAAAGTTGAGTCAAATAAATTGTTCTATGCATATATTCTCTATACCATCGCAAACCCATCTGCTTCCATTTCGAGCAATGGTATTATCGCCTCCATATAACCTAAAAACCTACCATCATATTTGCCCAGCCATGTATACATCTCTTGATGATCATTAACTGGGATACAAAAACTGCTAAATTGATTTGTGTTAATTTTGAAGAATCGAATCTGAACACTATTGCGAATTAACTGTACTGGATCAACTTTCTCATAGCACCTCAAGGCTTCGGCGATTTCTGGTGATATAACCACCAACCTCGTATTAGCATCTATTACCTTACATAGTTTTGCCACTTCTGGATAATCGTTAGTCCTTTCATGTTTTATAATTTCAAGGGACATCTGTTCAAAATCACCGAAATCACTCATCAGTTCGCGCCTCATTGCTTCTGTAACTATTTCTGTTGGGTCCTTTGTCTCAAAATACTTTTCCTCAAAAAGTATTTTTAAAACATTTCGAGAAGTTCTTAACTGTGGATTATTCTTCATGAGAGGATCATTAACACGAAAGTCGAACACTTCTGTTTGTGCGGAATTGCCGTGTCGGTTAACACGGCCCCCAATCTGAATAAGACTCGCTGCACCGCAACTCTCTCTGAATGCCGTAGCAAAAGAAAAATCCATCCCTGCCTCAACGCAGCTTGTCGCAACAAGAGTCCAATCTGTGTCATCTTTCTTTTGCAGTCTCAATTTAATATCCTCAACAAGGGCGTCTCTGTCATTAGGGGTCAATGCAGTCGACAAATGCATGACTTGCTTACCTGTCTTTCGCATTTTCCAAGCGAGAACCGCCGCAGATTGTACCGTATTTAAGACAACCAGCCTCGGACCATTCTTTGACTCTATAAATTCCAACAATCCATTAATATCAAACTCTTCTTCTTTCGATGAATAGGTTACTCGTTCCTTCTCCTGCTTATTTACCTGCGTCCTCTGTTTAATGCCCAAAAGGTTCGGTACATCCTCAGTCGGACTTGTGATCTTCTCATTCTGCCAGAATTGTGGAAGCGAACCTGACGCGAGTACAAAATAACATCGCCAAGAATCGCTTAAATTCTTTAGCCAGCGCCATGCCTGAGGCCATAACCAAGTAGGTATTGCAGCATGCGCTTCGTCTAAGAATATCGCCGACCCCGGCAATTCATGTAGCTTACGCAATTGCGCTGGATGATTCGCGCCTAATGTCTCAAAAAACTGAACTGCTGTTGTCACTATAATAGGCGCTGTCCATAAAGAAGCGTGCTGGCGCAAGTCATAGCTTGAAAAATCAGCTTGATGGTGGTGTTCGGCAACAACTTCTTCAGGATTCTCACCGGGAAGAATGAGCGCCTTACGATAAACATCAACTGATTGCTTGATGATATTTGTGTAAGGCAATACCACAAAGATATGCCTCAATTTTTTATCAATCGCTGTACGCAAAAGATGAGCCATCACTGCTGTAGTTTTACCAGTTCCAACCGGACTGTCACATGCGTATAAGGCGGGCTGTGTATCCGCATCACGACAGGTTTTAAAAGTTTTTTGCCTTTGTGCTTTGCGCGTCTCGGAAACATCCGGTTTCTTTTGCAAGTCTTGAACATACTTATTTAATTTTTCAAGCCGCTCTTTCCATCGATGTCTAACTGCTTGCTTTTCTGTTTCACCACCTGAATGCACGGCGGAGTCGCCGTAATCACCATCCACCAAACATGAAAACGCTAATCGTCTTGTCAGGCCAGTCCATTCCGACTTAACAGCTTCGTTGAACTGCTTATCAAGCTTTCCATACCATACTTCATGATCAGCAATATAATTCTCAATCTTTTGATCAACTTCGTTGTAAATCCTCTCATCACGTAAAAACAACGTCCCCCTTCCAGCTTCCTTCGGCACAGAGCACAAACCAATGTGATGCCCGTATACGAAAAAGGCAGCCTCATATTCTTTACCTCTGGATAAATAAGTCGTGCCTGCATCAACGTGATTCAAAGGCAGATGCTTCTTGCCTCGCTTTTTCAGGACTGCCTGATTAGCCTTATCGAGCTTACCCAAATCATGAAGTAACGCCGCGCGTTTAACTGCTTCCTTCAAACCTCGTGTATTCCCTGAGTAATACCGCATCATAGCTCCAACATTTTTAGTTGCTCGCTCTATAACTCCAGATATATGCTTTGCATATGTCTGTGGAGGAATACACCGCTCTGGTTTTGCGCTACGCGCCAACGGTTCTTCACTATTCATTCATTAAATCCCTAAAGTCGTCCAATTTATTTCTCAATCCGTCCGGTAATGTCGGTGGCACGTTATAGTCATCCCATGAGGTAGAAAGCTTATCTGTATCCTGAGGATTCTTGCGCGTTGGTGTTAATGCATCCAGCAAAGCAAAATCTGAACACGACCCCAGCGCCGACTTGTGTTCCATGTACCATGCATGACGTATCTCAACCATATTTCTAATCATTGATGGCGTTCCTCGATATGCACGCGGAATCGTTTTAAGCAATAATGTTATATCCTCCTTAGTACATTGAGTCTTATGCGCCATCGCTGCATTCACAAAAAACGGCATACAATAAACCCCGTGCTCAACAATCCTGTATGCCAACGGCGCCATACCTCTATCTTTATCTTTTTCAACTCCTGATTTATTGGTAAAGGTCTTACGCGACACACAAACAGGGCTTATCGAAACACCAAGACCAAATTGAACAACGCCGGTTTTTATTGATGTTGATTTCCCTTCTTCAAGAAAGGTATTACCAAATGCTCTGCCGTCCCAATACTTCCTGATGAATTCTGTTCCTTCTCCCTCAAGTTCTTTTTCGATCTGTTTCCGGTCGCGGCCCCGATGCTCAAGAATATAGAATCGTTCTTTATCTTTCACCTTGGCCAACTCGGAGATTTCTTTCCATGCCTGACCGTCTTTATCATCAATCAAATCTCTCAATTTCCGTTTAAATGAAACCGGCGAAATCTCACCGCGTCCGTCCTGCCTTTGCCGAGGATCGCTCTCTCTATCTGGGTCACCGTTTGGATTTGAGTTGCGCACCTCGATAATTAACAGCCCAGTCGCTCTCTTGTCTACTAAATTATCATTATGTTCTGACATATCAAACCTCCTTTAAATTTTTATGCTTCGTTTTTAACGTGTGCCAGATAGCCCAATAATATCTGCGCTTTTACGGCATCATCGGCTTGTGTTGGAATGACGGTATTTTCCAAGTCTGCTGAAACCTGTCCCATCTGACCCAAGACCCACTTTGCCAAACCAATATTATCACCCTGTGCCTTAGTAGCCCATGCCTGATATATCAGCAATCTCTCACTAAGAAGTGCCAGTCCTTTTGTTGGATTATCCAACGCAGTATGCATCAGCGCGTTGCCAATCATCTGTGGTGGAACATCATTCTTACGCACATGCCTGCAATACTGCTCATGTAACTTGTCGGCAAGCGATAGCATCCTGCCGACATTAAATGCCGCATTCTTCATATAGTCCTCCTGGTATAATCCTCACCCATAGGAATGGGTAAAGAAGTTTATAATCGTTAGTACGAGTCTTTAAGCAGGAAAGACAGTTTTGTGTCCTCCTTATGGGTCTCTCTTTTGAGAGGCACCATTTGCAAAAGACTACTG
>JACQXF010000086.1 GCA_016208855.1 Nitrospirota bacterium
CATCGAAGACTGGATAAATATTCAAGGCAGGCTTCTTCTGAAATAAACCGAGCATCAAAGTCTACCATCGTCTTTGGATAATCTTCCATGCCTCATATACTATATCTCGTGGTTACTGGAGTCAAGGGGATACCCCATTTGGCGTATTTGAAGATACACTTAAGGCCATAAGGCACGGCAGCCCAAAATACGGCATTAAGCCTATGGAGTATAAAGAGGCCGCTAAAATGCTTGATAGCGTTGCTATGGAATGGAACAGGGAGTTAAAGCCTATGATCTCTGAGATATTGAGGCTTCCAAGAAAAGAGGCGCATGGCTTGGTTTCTGAATACGGCTTTTATGTCCACAACTTTGTATACAGGATAGATGATATTGCAAGGTTTTTAGAGGATGATTACAGAGAAGACTTAGAAGAGTATGACATCTTCAGGCTGTATGTCTTAGTCTTTTATGCAGTAACAGTCCTCTTAATAGTTCTTTATATAAGAAGAAGCATTCTTAAGCCTATTGCAGGGCTCAAGGATGTAACATCAAGGATCAAAAAAGGGGACTTTGATGCAAGGGCTGCCGTAAAGCAGGCAGACGAGATAGGGGAGCTTTCCCAAAACTTTAACCAGATGTCTCAATCTCTTGGGAAGACCTTCTCAGAATTAAAGGAATATACAAGGGAACTCCTGGCGCTCTCTGATTCATCCAATGTAATTGCCGCTATTGCCCCTACAGAGGACATATATGACTCTTTATGCAATATCGTAATGCGAAACTTTGACGTCAGGATGGCATGGATAGGTTTAATAGAGAATGAAAACTTTTCTGTAAGGCCTGTTGCGCAGGCAGGGTTTGAGGAGGGATATTTATCTTCTGTAATAATTACATGGGATGATTCTCCAACCGGTATGGGCCCGACAGGCATGGCTATAAAGACTAAGTCGCCGAGGGCTATGAATCATATGGACACAGACTCCTCTTATGCGCCGTGGAGAGCGGAGGCCATGAAGAGGGGGTATCGCTCTTCAATGGCGCTGCCATTAGTGAACTCTGACGGCAAAGTGATAGCCGTAATTAATCTATATAGCAATAAACCTGCCTTCTTTTCACTAAGGATGGTAAAGCTCTTTGTGGTATTTGCTAATATCGCCTCATTTGCCATTGAGAACAGGCTGCTTATTAAAGGGCTTGAGAAAAGGGTGGAGGAAAAGGCAAGAGAACTTAAAGAGAGCTGGGCTTTGCTTGAGGAGCATGAGGCCAGGCTTAGAAAGCTGTATGAGCTAAGTTATGAGAAGAAGTCCAGTGCAAAGGAGTTTATCAGGTTTATACTCAATGAAATTGTAAGTTTAATGGATATGGATATGGCGCAATTTGGAAGGGTGAAAGGGGATGATTGGGAGGTATGCGTAGCGGCAAACAGAAGGAATTTTGATATACAGGACGGGGCGTTATTGCCGTTAAAAGAGACCCTTTGCGGAGAGGTCGTGGATTCGAAAAAGCCGCTTATAATAGATGACGCCTCTAAGTCAGATAAATTAAAAGAACATCCGGCTTTTGTAAAATACGGCGTAGTATCTTACCTTGGAGTGCCTGTATTTATTAACGGAGGATTAAATAGTTCGCTCTGTGTTTTAAGTAAAACCCCCTATAACTTTACAGAGTACCATCTTATACTGTTTCAGCTTATCTCCAGAAGGATAGAATATGAAGTAGCAAGAGAGGACTATGAGAAGAAGCTGATTGAGGCGAAACTTCAGGCAGAGGCAGCGAGTAAGGCAAAGTCTGATTTTCTTGCAAACATGTCTCATGAGCTGAGAACCCCGCTTACCGCAATAATAGGATTTTCAGAGATGATGATTCATGACCCAAACAGTGATATAAATGCACGCCATAGGGAGTATCTGCAGTATATGCTTGAGGCAAGCGAACAGCTCCTGAGTCTTATTAACGACCTGCTTGATTTGGCAAAGATAGAGGCAGGCAAGACTGACCTTGAGCTGACTGAATTCAGCCTTAAAGAGCTTCTTTACGGAAGCGTGTCAATGTTTAAAGAAAAGGCTATGAAGCATGCCATAAATGTCAGAGTTGAAATTGAAGAGGGGATAGGCAGTGTTATAGCGGACAACAGAAAGATTAAACAGGTTCTTTTTAACCTTCTGAGCAATGCCCTGAAGTTTACGCCTGACGGAGGGAGCGTTGTTGTGCAGGCGAGAAAAGCGAGAAACGGGGGAATGCGGGAATCTATGGAAATCAGCGTTACAGACACAGGCATAGGCATATCAGAGGAAGACCAGAAAAAGCTTTTCCAGCCCTTTGAACAGCTTGACTCAGCATTAACCAAAAAGCACAAAGGCACAGGGCTTGGGCTTTCAATATGCAAAAATATTGTAGAGCTTCACGGCGGAAGGATATGGCTTGAGAGTGAGCCCGGCAGGGGTGCAAGGTTCACTTTTACAATACCGGTAAAGACAAATAGAGATAGAGACGATAATGAATAGAGGTAAGCTATGATTGAAGAAAACAAGAAACAGAAGGTGCTGATAATAGATGATGAGGAGATGAATCTTAAGCTGCTGTCGGCAATACTTACAAATAACGGATATGAGTATGATATGGCAAAGAATGGCCGTGAGGCGCTCCAGAAGGTAAAAGAGTTTATTCCTGACTTGGTACTGCTTGATATTATGATGCCGGAAATGGACGGCTATGAAGTGTGCAGGCGGCTTAAAAGTGACGCTTCAACGCAGAATATACCAATAATAATGATTACTGCCCTTGCAGACAGGGAGTCAAGAATTAAGGGGCTTGATTCCGGGGCGAGTGATTTTCTTACAAAACCATTTGACAGGGTAGAGCTTGTTTTAAGGACAAAGAACCTCCTTAAGATTAAAGAGTTTGAGGGTTTTCTTCTCAATCATAACAGGATTTTGGAGGAGAAGGTTCTGGAAAGAACAGAAGAGCTAAAGAAGGCCTTTCAGCAGATTGATAAAACTTATAAGGAGGTGAAAGAGGGCTATATTGATACTATAGAGAGACTTACTATAGTGGCTGAATATAAAGATGAGGAAACAGCCGGACATATTAGGAGGGTGGGCCATTATTGCTCTGTAATTGCCGCCTGTCTCGGCTTGCAGGGAAAAGCCATAGAAGAAATATCCTACGCAGCGCCTATGCATGATATTGGCAAGGTAGGGGTACCCTCTGAGATACTTCTTAAAAGGGGCAAACTCACCTCTGAGGAGTTTTCACTTATGAAGACCCATACAACTATGGGCGGAAATATCCTTCGCAACTCCTCTTCAGAGCTTTTGCAGATGGCCCAAAGAATTGCCTTGACCCATCACGAAAGATGGGATGGCAGCGGTTACCCTGGAGGGCTTACCGGCGAAGAGATTCCAATAGAGGGAAGGATAATGAATATAGTTGACCAGTATGATGCCATTAGAAGCCCCAGGCCTTATAAGGAAGGATTAAGCCACGAGAAGGCTGTTGAGATAATTACCAAAGGGGATGGAAGGACAATGCCTGAACATTTTGACCCCGAAGTGCTCAAGGCCTTTTTAACGGTATCAGGAGAGCTGGATAAGATTTTTGAGACTCACGGGGATTAGCTTGCTATTCATTTAAAATCAGAAATTTTGTATCCTATTGCTTAATGGATGGATACAAAGGCAAAGAAACAACAGGAGTTATACTTCTTAATCTTGGCGGCCCTGATTCATTAGATGCCGTAAGGCCTTTTTTATATAATCTCTTCTCTGACAGGGAAATTATTAAATTGGGCCCTTCATTTTTACAAAAACCTCTCGCATGGCTTATATCAGCGCTTCGCTCAAAAAAGTCTGCAAAGATGTACAGCCTTATCGGCGGCAAGTCTCCTCTTTTAGAGATAACAACGGCTCAGGCAAAGGCGCTGGAAGAAGCGCTTAATCAGAACACAGAGCACAGAACACAGAGCACAGAAAATCCCCCCTTGCCCCCCTTTGACAAAGGGGGGATGGGTGGATTTTTTAACTCGTCACTATATTTTAAGGTCTACATTGGTATGCGCTACTGGCATCCCTTTATAGAGGATACAGTCAACAGAATGATAAGTGACGGGATTAAGCATATTGTTGTGCTGAGCCTTTATCCTCATTACTCAAAGACAACTACAGGCTCCGCTGTTTCTGAATTTAAGAGGGCAGTGGAAAAGTTCAAAGTTCAAAGTTCAAAGTTCAAAGTTCAGTATATTGAACAGTGGTATGATTTTCCTCCGTACATAGAGGCGGTTGCAGGGCTTATTTCAAAAGGTTTAGCTGAGTTTGATAGCAAGGATGTGGATATACTCTACAGCGCCCACAGCCTGCCAGAGAGTTTTATCAACAAGGGAGACCCCTATCTTGAGCATATCAAGGCGACCATTTCCGCCGTTAACTCGTCACTCGTCACTCGTCACTCGTTACTCGGTAATTGGCATCTTTCTTTTCAGAGTAAAACAGGGCCTGTTAAGTGGCTTGAACCTGCAACAGGAGAGACTATAATCAGGCTTGCGAATGAAGGCCGTAAAAACATATTAATTGTGCCAATAAGCTTTGTATCTGACAGCGTTGAAACCAGCTATGAGATAGATATACTCTACAAAGGGCTTGCCGAAAGGCACGGCATAAATCTTAGAAGCTGTGGATGCCTGAATGTATCCGAGAAGTTTATAGAAGCGATGAAAGAGTTGGTGATGAGGGAGATAGAATGAAAAAAATTGCAATTATTGGCGGCGGCATCTCAGGCTTAACAACCGCATACTTTCTTCTTTACGCCTCACGCCTTGCGCCTTACACTTTACGCTTTGATATCACAGTCTTTGAATCAGAAAATAGAACAGGCGGCAAGATCTGGACTGACAAAACCGGCGGGTTTCTATGCGAAAAAGGGCCTAATGGTTTTCTTGACAACAAACCTAAAACCCTTGAGTTATGCCAAAGCCTGGGTATCAAACCTTTAAGAAGCAATGAAAACGCAAAGAAGCGCTTTATATTTTCTCAGGGTAAACTTAATGCCCTGCCTGAGTCGCCTCCTGCTTTTTTAAAGTCAGACCTTATAACATGGCATGGAAAGTTGAGGTTTCTCTATGAAACTCAAAACTCAAAACTCAAAACTCAAAACTCGCTTACCCCTGCGCCAACAGGCACTCTTACATCTTTTTATGACGGGCTTCAGACAATTACAGAGATGCTCTCTGAGAAGTTAGGCGATAAAATAAAACTTGGCGCTTCAGTAAAAGGAATTGAAAGGCTCGTGAGTTCATATCTGCTTCATACATCATCAGGCGCAGTAGAGGCAGACATAGTAGTTCTTGCGGTGCCTGCATACACAGGCGCAGAGCTGCTCAGGGATTTTGATAAGGAGCTATCCATAACAATTGCACGCATACCATATGCCTCTGTGTCTGTTGTCTGCTTTGGATATAAAAAAGAAAAGGTCGGGCATGCGCTTAATGGCTTTGGCTTTTTGATTCCGCATAAAGAGGGAAGAAAAATCCTTGGCACCTTGTGGGATTCAAGCGTCTTTCCAAACAGGGCGCCTGAAGGGCATGTGCTTTTAAGGAGTATGGCTGGCGGCGCAAAGACGCCTGAGCTTGCAATGCTTGATGACGGCAAACTCATAAACACTGTTTTTGATGAGCTGAAAGAAATAGTTTCTTTAAAGGCTGAGCCTGATATGCTTAGAATATACAGGTGGGATAAGGCAATTCCTCAGTATGTCATGGGACACAGAGATATATTAGACACTATAGATAAGAGGCTTCAGTCTCATCCCGGACTATACCTCACAGGCAATGCCTACAGGGGCGTAGGCATGAATGACTGCATAGAGAACAGCTATAAGGTTGCAGGAGAGATTGCAGATAGATTAATTTCTATTTTCTAAATGTCTGGTGACAATTTATGCAGCCGTCAAACAGCTTTTTTGTCAAAGACTGCATCTTCTGCTGATCTTTCTTCTCAGCCGCTTTTGCAAGCTCCTCAAGCCCTGAATGAAACTCTCTATCCATCTTTATAAACTCTTTTATGCGGTGTGCATTTTTAGGCAGCTTGACTGTTTCTGCATGAATGCCCTCATGAGTCTTCTCCATTGCGCCGTGCATTGACTCAATCGCCGTATGCACTGCCTCTGCATCTGCAAGCGCTACGGCTGATACTATTTGAGTGAAGACGTCATTAAGGCGATGCATCTCCTCAATAAGAGGGTTTATATCATGGGGCGCTGACTCATTGTGGTTATGGTGCGGGTGGTTATGCCCTGCCGTGAGCAATGCCGGCAAGAATATAATCATAAATATTGCTGCAAGCAACAATTTTTTCATCTGTTCCTCCTGCTTTGAAGTTTTGCTATTAAAATAAAATTTTTATAAGTATCTTATCAAGAAAAGAATTAGTACCGAAAAATAGAGATAGAACTTCCCAGAAGTTTCCCCTCCCTTGAGGGGAGGGGGTTTGAGAGGAATAACAATGTTCTATGTCTATTTTAGGGAATTAGTAATGTATAATCTACAGGTAATAAGCAGCATACTGAATGGAGGCGGTTTGGCGGCAGATATATCATACAATGCTTTAATTGATGAGCTGTCAGGGCTTTGCGGCATACTCCCTGAATACTGGGACATCCTTGGGAAACAGCATATAATCCCCTTAGATACAAAAAAGGCAGTCCTTCAGGCAATGGGATTAAAGATAGGCTCGGAGCTGGAATTGCTGCAGGAGATTGAGGAAAGAAGACAAAGGCCGTGGAGAAGCCTGATAGAGCCTGTCTTTGTTAAGCTACCCGGAGATGAGCCGGTAACACTCCCTATTTATATCCCGATAGATGAAGCTGCAGAAGACGGCCTTTTAATCTCATGCTCTATTAAAGATGAAAATGGAGATGAGGATACATTTAACCTGTCAGGGAAAGATACTGTAATAGCAGAGTGCAGATGGATTGACAACATAAGATATATAAAGGTAGAGCTTACTGACAGGAAGAAGAGGGACATTGGTTATTATGATGTCAAGGTTATATGCAGGCATCCTGATGCTATTTTTCAGGACGGAAAGAGCGTGCTTAAAAAGTCCTCAAGGCTTATATTGACGCCAAAGGCCTGCTATATGCCTGCAGGGCTTCAGGAGGGAAGGGCATGGGGGCTTTCGCTAAATCTCTATGCAGTAAGGTCGTCAGGAAACCTGGGCATTGGTGATTTGAGAGACCTTAAAAAGATTGTAAAAATGGTTTCTGAAATGGGCGGTGATTTTGTAGGGATTAATCCTTTGCATGCAATTCCAAACACAATGCCTTTTGGCATCAGCCCATATTCTCCGATAAGCAGACTCTATAAAAACTTTACTTATCTTGATATAGAAGATATCCCGGAGGTTAAAGAGCTAAAGGGTCAGGGGTCGAGGGTTAAGGGTCAAATAGATAAATTAAGGAAGAGCGAGTTAAAGCACGTGCTAAAGAATTTAAAAAATATCTAAAAGAAGAGGGCGAGGCTGTCCAGTCGTTTGCAGCATACATGGCATTGGCTGATTATTTTAAGGGGTATTCATGGCAAGGATGGCCTGCGAAGTACCATAAATATTCAAGTGACGCTGTTCGTGAGTTTAGAAGAAGCCACGAAAAAGAAATATTGTTTTATATGTATTTGCAATTTGTTATCAATGGACAGTTAAGGCAAATAGTTAAGTTGTGCGACGACAATAAGATGGGCATCGGGCTTTATCATGACCTTGCCATAGGCTCTGTCGGAGGGGGAAGCGATGTATGGGAGTATAGAGATTGCATGGCAGAAGGCGCTGATGTCGGCGCGCCGCCTGATGATTTTAATATTAATGGCCAGAACTGGGGATTCCCTCCTTTAATCCCTGAGAAACTAAAAGAGTCAGGTTATGAGTTTTTTATTCAGATACTAAGAAAGAATATGAAATACATGAGAGCGCTCAGGATTGACAATGTGCTTGGAATGTTCAGGCTCTATTGGATACCAAAAGGCATGCCCGCATCTGACGGCGCCTATGTGCAGTATCCGTATCAAGACCTTCTCAGGATTATAGCCCTTGAAAGCGTAAGAAACAAAACAATGATAATTGGAGAAGACCTTGGAACCGTGGGGGAGAATGTCAGGGAAGAGCTTAGAAAATTTAATATGCTCTCCTATAAGGTATTTTATTTTGAGAGGAATTATCCTGAGCCTTCATTTACGCTTCCTGAAGATTATCCTGAGATGGCATTATGCACTGTTACTACGCATGACTTGCCGACAATATACGGCTGGTGGGCTGGCAGGGATATTGAGGTTAAGAAAGATTTGAGTATTTATCCTGACGACGAAGCTTATCAGAAAGATATAATTAACAGAGAGAGGGACAAGAAGCTTTTACTAAATGCACTTAGGGAGCAAGGGATACTTGATCCTTCAGCTTTAAGCATTGAGCCTTCGGAAATGACCCCTGAGATATGCCTTGCAGTATATAAGTATCTCTCAATGACTCCATGCAAGATGCTTCAGGTTAATCTTGATGATATTTTGGGCGCAATAAACCAGCAGAATATGCCCGGCACTGTTGATGAGCATCCAAACTGGAGGCAGAAGACGCAGATTGCTATTGAGGAGATGATTACTGATAAAAGATTTATTGACCTTTCAGAAACGCTAAAATGACACAGCGAGCGTATTCCCCGTCCCGATGCTTCGGGAAGGGGAATAGCGAGCGAATGTAATAAAAGAAATTCCTTACATTTAAATATCTCGGTGCTTGATAGAAGATTTGATTACTGCGATGAAAGAAATATCACTTTTGGGACCACCAAAAAAGGGCGCATAATCGCCGTTGGACATCTTTACTGGATATCCGACGACGGAGAAGAGCGTTTTAGAATAATAAACGCCAGAAAGGCAACAAGAAAGGAGCGTGAACAATATGAAGAAGCTTAGCCTTGAAGAAAAGGAAAAATTTAAACTTAAAAAAGAGTATGATCTCTCTAAGGGCATTAGGGGCAGATTTTACCATCCAAAAAAAATATCCACCACGCTGAGAATTGACGATGACATCCTGATAATTTTCAAAAAGCGCGCTACAGAAGCAAAGACAGGCTATCAGACGCTTATTAACGCTGTGCTTAGAGAGTATGCGCAAAAACTGCTTACTAAGAACTAACATAACAAAGCCTCATAGTCGTCATTCCGGGCTTGAACCGGAATCCAGTATTTTCCTGATGTTTCTGGATTCCCGCCTTCGCGGGAATGACAAAAAAGGTGGCTTTCAATATGTAGTTATTAGTAACTATTAATGTATCGATTGATGTTGAATTTTATCGTCTCGTTGTAGTATAAAAGACCATGACGCGGTGGAAGGCATATATTTCAAAGCTGTTTCTTGTTTACTTCCTTTTTTATGTCGTATCTCCTGTCTGCTGTGCTGGAAGTCAGTTGACTGAAGACTTTGCAATTACATCTGAAACAAGCCGCAATGTCAACAATGTCCATATTGTATGGGAACTTATTTTTTTAAAGCTTACTAAAGATAAAGATGCCAAAGACCCTCTAAATGTCCATTTTCTGATTAAAAAGAAGAGGGCTGTATTAAGAACAAATAATTTACTAAAAATTGCACAGCAGGAATTAAGCGTCTCTACTGCCTCAGCCGATGTAGTCTTTTTAGAACTGACAGCGTCTTTGTCTAATACAATAAGGCCATATCATAAAGACGAACCCATCATATTATTTTCCGGTCTTTCGCCTCCTGTTGCTTAATCTTCTTTTAAAACTATCTAAATACTCATTATCTAACTCAAGCCGTTAAATTTTTGTTTCCCATTAATTATTTTTGCTGCAAGCACAAGGAGGAATCTATGAAAAAAGCTCTTATCTTTTTATTAATTGTCTTTGCCGTTGGCTGTCAAAAGAAATATGTTAAGGCGCCTTCAGAGCCTGTAAAGACTGAAAGCGCAGCGCCTGCTGAAGTTAAGGCAGCTGCAGATAAAAAAGGGGCAGCAGAGGAGAAAATTTATCCAAAGTCGGCAGAAATTAAGAGAGATGTTTTAGAAAAAAAAGAAGAGGTCGCAGCGAAAGAGGAGTCTGTTTTTAAAGATGCGCTCTTTGATTTCGATAAGTATGATATAAGAGCAGATGCGCGCCCTGTGCTGGAGGGCATTGCTTTGTGGCTAAAGAAAAACAAAGATGTAAATATTGTTATAGAGGGTCATTGTGATGAAAGAGGAACAAATGAATACAACCTTGCGCTTGGAGAAAAAAGGGCAAAGGCAGCAAAGGATTTTCTTTCAGCTCTTGGCATATCGGCGAGCAGAGCTAAGACAATAAGCTACGGCGAGGAAAAACCGCTTTGCTCAGAACAGCGCGAGGAATGTTATCAGCGTAACAGAAGGGCGCATACAACGCTGCAAAGATAGAGTGAGCGTCTAGTTATGCTTTATATTCAGTGTTACAGCCAAAGGGTGAGCGGTGCTGCATCCTTTGGATTCATCCCCTGATTTGGGAAAGATACTGATGACAGCAGTATCTTTCCAGTTTTGTGCGCCCGGCACGGGCGCAAGCTTGGCGGTGAAAGTCCGCTACGGGGGTTGATAGCGCCAACCGTTAGCTAAAGGCAAGGGTGTCCATCGTGAGGTGGAATCTGAAGGAAGCCAGCGGCAAAGCTCCGGTCTGAG
>JACQXF010000087.1 GCA_016208855.1 Nitrospirota bacterium
GTAGTCTTTTGCAAATGGTGCCTCTCAAAAGAGAGACCCATAAGGAGGACACAAAACTGTCTTTCCTGCTTAAAGACTCGTACTAACGATTATAAACTTCTTTACCCATTCCTATGGGTGAGGATTATACCAGGAGGATAATGTGAGCACAAAGAATCAAAACCTGCAGGATGTCTTCCTTAACTCCTTAAGAAAAGAAAAGATACCTGTTACTGTTTTTCTTATAAATGGAGCAAGACTTAAAGGCGTGATAAAAGGTTTTGATAACTTTGTTGTTCTGCTTAAGGAAGGCCCGCAGCAGCTTATCTATAAACATGCCATCTCAACAATCGTCCCTGACAGGAATGTAGACATAAAACTTGAGGCTCAGGAAGAAGAGAAGGCATAGTCCTTTTGATGAAAGAGACGCCCAGAAATCCATTTCTTACAGTTGATGCGATTATAGAAGTTCAAGGCGGCATAGTGCTTATAAAAAGAAAGAACCATCCTCCGGGCTGGGCAATCCCCGGCGGATTCGTTGACTACGGAGAGACGCTTGAAGAAGCCGTAATAAGAGAGGCAAAGGAGGAGACAGGTTTAGACATAGAATTAATCAGGCAGTTTCATACCTATTCAGACCCCATAAGAGACCCAAGGCATCACACTGTATCAACAATATTTATAGCAAAAGCAGACGGCTCGCCAAAGGCAGGAGATGATGCAAAAGAAGCCATGATTTTTACAAAAGAGGCCCTTCCGGAAGAGATAGCCTTTGACCATAGAAAGATTCTTGAGGATTATTTTAGCGGCAGATATTAAATCTTAACCAGCTTCCCCTTAGCGTCAGCAATTAAGATATTATCTTCTGTCACCGCCTTTGCATAGGACTCTAACAGCTTTCTGCCCTCTTTTAGTATCTCTGCCTCAACCGTTATCTTCTGCCCTACATTAAGCGGCTTTCTAAGGCGTATATCCATCTGCGCAGTAACAGCAGGCATGCCAAGGGCTATTGCCAATTTTACCATCACCTCATCAAGAAGCGTTGATATAATGCCTCCGTGGACAATATTAAAATATCCCTGATGCTCTTTCCCTGGGATAAACTCAGTCCTTATAGTTCTGCCGTCAAAAGCAAAATCAAGCCTTAACCCAATCGGGTTTCTCTTGCCGCATACAAAACAGTAATTGTCATCAATGAGCCTTATCGTATTACCTGACAATATTCTCTACCCCAATGCGTATCATCATTACGGCAATAGAGGCAAGGAAAACCGCCATTACCTTAGAGATGGCTATGATGCCGTTTTTGCCTATTAATCGGGTTATCCCTTCCGCCTCTGAGAGGGCTAACCACACTATAAGCAGGTTCAGTACAAGGGATACTACGGTAGGAATAATCCCATAATGGTCTATAAGTACCAGCAGAGTGGCAAGGACAGCAGGCCCTACTATCAGAGGCACTCCTATAGGGACTACGCCGACAGCTTCATGCGGCTTTCTCTGTTCTTTGCCGCGGCCTATGAGTTCAATTATGGACAGGACAAGGAGTATAGCCCCTCCTGCTATCTTAAAGTCGTCTGCCGTAATCTTCAGAATTGTAAATATGGCCTCTCCGAGGGCGACGAATGCAAGACTTACTGCCACAGCAGTAATTATTGACTCTCGTATGACAGCCTTCTTCCTGCTTTCTGAAAAATTACTGGTAATTGATATAAATACCGGAAGCACAATAAAGATGTCTATGGCAACAAAGATGGGGATAAAAGTCATTGGCAGAGACCTTAATATCTCAGGCATGGTTAAATTATATATTGTATCCGCATAATCGTCAAAGCAGGCATTTTATTGTAAAACCTAAAAGAAATATGTTACCTTACTTACAATAATAGGAGGTTGGAAAAATTGTATAAAAGCATACTCATATGGGTTCTCTTCGGCGTAATGATGATAATGGCCTTTAATCTTTTTAAGGCCCCGAAGCTTGAAGAAGAGGTAATATATTCTGACTTTATCATAAGGCTTAATAATGACGAAGTCACTGAAGTCGCCATAAAAAAGCCTGAAAACCTGATACTTGGAACTCTCAAAGACGGCAAAAAATTTAAGACCTATGCCCCTGATTATCCTGATCTTATAAAGGACATGCAGGCCAAAGGGATAAAGATTAGCGTAAAGCCTGAGGTAACCCCGTGGTATATAAATATCTTCCTGAATTTCGGTCCTATTATCTTAATATTCCTCCTATGGGTGTTCTTCATGAGACAGATGCAGATGGGCGGCAACAAGGCGCTCTCCTTTGGAAAAAGCAAGGCAAAGCTTATATCTGAAAAAGCTGTAAAGGTGACGTTTGCTGATGTTGCAGGCGTTGAAGAGGCAAAGTCAGAGGTTCAGGAGGTAATTGATTTTCTCAAAGACCCTCAGAAATTCCAGAAGCTTGGCGGAAAAATCCCTAAAGGAGTCCTGCTTGTGGGCGCGCCTGGAACAGGCAAGACCCTCCTTGCAAGGGCTATTGCAGGAGAGGCAGGAGTGCCGTTTTTCTCCATAAGCGGCTCTGACTTTGTTGAGATGTTTGTTGGCGTAGGCGCTTCAAGGGTAAGAGACCTCTTTGAACAGGCAAAGAAAAGCGCTCCTTGTATTTTATTTATAGATGAGATAGACGCTGTAGGCAGGCACCGCGGTGCGGGCCTTGGCGGAGGACATGACGAGCGCGAGCAGACGCTTAACCAGCTTCTTGTTGAGATGGACGGGTTTGATCCAAATGAAGGGATAATAGTGCTTGCTGCCACCAACAGGCCTGATGTGCTTGATCCTGCTCTTCTTCGTCCGGGCAGGTTTGACAGGCAGGTCGTTGTGCCGCAGCCTGATGTAAAGGGAAGGCTTGAGATAATAAGGGTGCACGCAAAGAAGATTCCTCTTGATGAAAATGTAAACCTTGAGCTTCTTGCAAGAGGAACCCCTGGATTTTCAGGCGCAGACCTTGCAAACCTTGTTAATGAGGCAGCGCTTCTTGCTGCAAGAAAGTCCAAGGCAAAGGTTGAAATGCAGGACTTTGAATATGCAAAAGATAAGGTCATGATGGGGGTAGAGAGAAAAAGTATGGTCATTTCTGAGAATGAAAAGCGCAATACTGCCCATCATGAGGCAGGTCACGCTCTTGTTGCAAAGCTCACGCCAGGCACAGACCCGATTCACAAAGTAAGCATAATCCCAAGGGGCATGGCGCTCGGCGTCACACAGCAGCTCCCAATTGATGACAGATACACATATCCAAAGGAATATCTTCTGAACACGCTTGCGGTGCTTCTTGGCGGAAGGGCAGCAGAGGAAATTTCCCTTGGACACATGACCACAGGGGCAGGCAATGATCTTGAACGGGCTACAAACCTCGCAAGAAAGATGGTTACAGAATGGGGCATGAGCGAAAAGCTTGGGCCTCTGACATTTGGCAAAAAAGAGGAACAGATATTTCTTGGCAGAGAGATTGCACGGCATAAAGACTACTCTGAAAAAACAGCAGAAGATATTGATGAAGAGGTCAAGAGAATTGTCATTGAAAGATATGAATATTCAAAACGGCTCCTTTTAGACAACCGCACGCTGCTTGAAAAACTTGCAAACACACTGCTTGAAAAAGAGACGGTAGACGGAGCCGAGATAGAAGCAATAATCAGCAGCAACGGGGAAAGCCCTGCAGCTGAAAGCGAAGCAAGTGTCGCAGGAGAAACCACCGCCTCTTGAAGCTCGTCCTTAAAGACTCCGAGTTTGACTTCTCACAAAAAACCCATATAATGGGCATCGTGAATATCACGCCTGACTCATTCTCTGACGGCGGGCTTTTTCTTGGCAAAGATAAGGCAGTAGAGCATGCCTTGCATATGGTTGAAGAAGGGGCTGATATAATAGACATCGGCGGAGAGTCAACAAGGCCCGGAGCAGAGGCAGTCAGTGCAAAGGAAGAGATTAGGCGTGTTGTGCCTGTAATTGAGGCATTAAGGAAAAAGATAAATGTCCCGTTATCCATTGATACATATAAGTCAGAGGTAGCAGAGGCAGCGCTTAGGGCAGGCGCAGACATTGTAAATGATATAAGCGGTTTAAGGTTTGACAGAAAAATGCCTGCAGTCATTGCCAAGCACAAAGCGCCTGTTGTGATAATGCACATAAAAGGCACCCCCAAAAATATGCAGGCAAAACCTGCATATAAAGCACTTATCCCTGAGATAATGGATTACTTAAGAGAAGGCATTGAGATTGCGAGGGATGCAGGCATCTCAGATGATAAGATAATCATAGACCCGGGCATCGGTTTTGGAAAAACGCTTGAGTATAACCTTGAGATTATAAGGCGCTTAAATGAGTTTTCAGGGTTTCAAAAGCCGATACTTCTTGGCCCTTCAAGAAAATCTTTTATCGGAAAAATACTTGGCGATCTGCCTTCTTCAGAGCGTCTTGAGGGCACTTTGGCTACAGTCACTGCTGCAATACTTAACGGAGCAAATATAGTGCGCGTGCATGACGTCAGGCCAACAGCGCGGGCTGCAAAGATTGCGGATGCGATAAAACACGGATAAACGCCTCAACAACCTGAGGAGCAAATTGCGTGCCTGCGTATCGCCTGAGCTCCTCAATGGCAGTGTCATAATCCAACCCTTTCCTGTATGGCCTCTCTGACGTCATGGCATCAAAAGAGTCTGCCACACACAGGATTTTTGTAAGCAAGGATATCTCTTCACCCCTTAAGCCGTCCGGATAACCCATGCCGTCTAATCTTTCATGATGCCCCCTGATAAGCGGAAGTATCTGCTTCAGTCCTTTAATCGGCTTTAGTATCTCCTCGCCATGCGCAGGGTGCTTCTTTATCATAGCGAACTCTTCATCTGTAAGTCTGTCTGCCTTGTCAAGTATCACATCATAGGTGCCGATCTTGCCTATGTCATGAAGAAGGGCGGCTGTCTTTAAAATCTCCAGATCTTCTCCATCTATGAGCATCTCATCTGCAATGCTCAGTGAGTATGTGGCAACCCTCTCAGAATGACCTTTTGTCCAGTGGCTTTTGGCGTCAATAGCATTTGCAAAGGCAGCAATAAGGCTCTTGTGCAGTCCGTTTAGCTCCTTGTATGTGTAATCAAGGTCTTTCAGCATATTCAGGAATGCGTCACGGCTGTCAGAGAGCTTCTTCTCTTTTTCTTTAATTTCTGTAATATCAATTAAAGAATGCACAAAAGAAGAAGGTGCGCCGTTACTGCCAAAGACAGGCGTAATATGCACCATAAAATGCCTGTTTCGCTCTGAGTCATAATATTCAGAGACCTCTGTTTTTTTATTAAGCCCGGACCTTAATAAAGGACAGCCGCTTACAGGCTTGTCACTGTTGTGCAAGACCTTATAGCATTTCTTCTTTAAAACAATATGGCTTATTGAGAACCCTGATATATCCGCAAAGTATTTATTCCATCTGATTATATTAAAGTCCCTGTCAATTAACATAACCCCATATGGCATGGCATCAAAGGTTGCGCGCCATTCCTCTGCAGCATACTTAAGCTTCTCCTCTGACTCTTTTGTCATCTCAAGGAGCTTCATTCTTTCATTAATAAGAAAAGCAGTTATCGTAGAGCCTATTGGCAAGCCTAATACAAGCAGATGAAAGAATAACTTCAAGGGGTTTTTGGCAGAGAAAAAATGTTTTGCAATAGCGCCGCCATACTCAAGATATTCATAGGACACATAGCTTATCAGTAAAACCCATCCGGCAAAAGCGACACCTATTGAAAATAATCTTCTCATTTTCTGTATCTTTTTAACTCTTCCTTGAGCCTTGTAATCTCATCCTTTAGCTGTACCATCTGAAGCTCTCTTCCAACTGCCATATCATAAAATTCCTCAAGCTCTTTAATGCGGTTCCTTAGCTCCACTTCAAACTTATGCCTCTCGGTTATATCTATAATAGTGCCAATGACAGCAGGCTTCCCCCTATAAAATGTATGCGAGCCGTAAACCTCTACATTAAAAACCTCACCGTTCTTTTTAACGCATCTGAAGCCATAGTTAATTGACTTAACCTCTCCTGAGATGCGCTTTCTTATGTTCTCCATAACAAGCCCTCTGTCATCCGGATGTGTAAGATCAAAGGGGCCTTTTTTCTCAATCAGTTCCTCAGGCGCATAGCCAAACAACTTTGACATCTGCGGGTTCACATATTTAAAGACCTTATCCTGAATAAGATAAATCCCTACAAGCGAGCGTTCTGCAAGCGCCTCAAACATCTCCTCAGACTCCTTATGCAGGCTCTCTGTTTTCTTTTCTTTTGTTATATCCCTTAAGATCTCTATCATCTGCATGACATTGCCGTTGCTGTCTTTGATTGGAGAGGCTGTAATTTCCACAATTTTTTGTGAACCGTCAGACAATGTGTGGGTATGAATGGTCTGTGTAATGTTTTTTAAGGAGAAAACTTCTTTATGCGGACATATGCCTGCTGAGCCATTACAAGGAACAGAGCTTTTATGGCTATACACATGACATTTCTTTCCTGCTACATTGCTATCAGCAGGGCCATAAAGTGCAAGCATCGTCCTGTTGGCAAAGACAATATTGAAGTCTTTATCTATTACCATTACAGGGACTGTTATTGCATTAAGTATCTCTTCCATAACAAGATATCCTATATAGTAAAGTTTAAAGCGCCTTTCTATATTCTTTTCGGAAGAAGACGGTTGATACTTTAGAAGATAATTGAAACTTAACAGAAAATTAACAAACTGAGATGCCTTAACATTTTAAGATTAAAAGATGCCTCTGGTCTTTTATAAATGGAAGCTCAAAATCTATAATCTCTTTAATATTCCCAGCGCCTTCTGCCTCTTCCTGCCATCGGCTGCCTTTGCTTAGCAAAAGAAGGCCATCTTTTTTTATATAAGGGCAGGCTGCGCTTAGGAAATCTTTGATCTTAAATGTAGCGCGGGAAACAATAAAATCAAAACTCTCCATATATTCGCTGCCAAGGCTCTCAATACGGCTCTCTAAAATTGTTACATCTGATAATTTCATCATCCTTACTATATGGCGGAGAAATGCGCACTTTTTCCTTGAAGGCTCTATAAGGGCAAGTTCTATCTCAGGCTTGATAATCTTTAACGGGATGCCGGGGAATCCCGCGCCTGAGCCGATATCGGCAACTTTAAGTAACGAGTGACAAGTGACAAGTGACGAGTATTTAGTCTTTAACTTGTCACTCGTTACTCGTAACTTGTTACTGTTTTTAAGAATGGTATTCAGATAAAGCAGGGAGTCAAGAAAATGCTTTATGATTATATCCTCATCTGTCTTAAGGCTTGTAAGATTATACGCCTTATTCCACTTTTTAAGCTCTGATAGATATGCTATAAATGCATCTATCTGCTCATTGGTAAATGAGACCTCTATCTCTTTTAAGCCTTTTTTAAGGAGTTCATGGGGGGTCATAGCATTAAAAGCTCTTAGATAAAAGCAGGCAGGGTATGACCTGCCTGCTTTAAAGCCAAAGACGCCACTTTCTTAAAACTTAACCTTTGGCGCCTCTTTCTCTGCCTCCGGTATATCGTAATACGCAGCCTCGCCTACGCCTGCAATCGCAGAGAAGAACCTGCCAAATACTGTCCTTCTGTATGTATTAAGCCCCTGAACAGACTCATTGTATCTCTTTCTTTCAACTGAAATCCTGTTTTCAGTGCCTTCAAGGCTGTCCTGTAGTTTCAGAAAATTCTCATTTGCCTTAAGTTCTGGATATGTCTCTCTCAGAACAAGGAGTCTTGATAAGACGCCTTCAAGCTGGGTTGACGCCTGTATTTTATCTTTTACTGTCTGCGCCTGAAAATACTTAGTCCTTGCATTTGCAATGTTTTCAAACAGCTCCTTTTCATGTTTGGCATAGCCTTTCACAGTCTCCACAAGATTTGGAATCAGGTCATAACGCCTTTTTAACTGATTCTCAACCTGCGCCCACTGAGCCTTTACCTGCTCATCCATTGAAACCGCCTTGTTGTATTCACCGACTACCCACCCTCCGACTATAAAAGCCAAAAAAACTAAAACGCCTAAAACTATCAAAGCAATCTTTAAACCTTTTGACATAACTTCCTCCGTTTCATAGATTTATTTTACTAAGGAGTTCATAAGTAAGCATACATAAGCGTCATTCCCGCAGTCTGTTGAGCCTGCCCTCGAAGTTAGTAATCGGGGGCGGAAATCCAGAAAGGCACTGGATGCCCGCTTACTCCCTGCGGGCATGACAAACGTGTCTTCATACTAATGAACTGATTAGTAAGTTTTACCATCTCCCTGACGCCCCGCCGCCGCCAAAACCTCCGCCGCCACCGCCGCCGAATCCTCCAAATCCTCCGCCCCCGAATCCCCCGCCTGACCAGCCGCCCCGTCTGCCATGAGAGGAAGTTAATAAAAGCAGAAGCAGAAGCCTCGGATGCTTTATAAAGAGTATAGCTAAGATTATAAAGAAGGCAATTCCTGCGATAGTATCAAAAACACCTATGCGCCTTCTTCCCTGCCCTCTTAGCCTTTTCACTGCCTTTGGCATTCCTGTTATTTGAACTCCTTCATGCAGAGCTATCTCATTTATAACAGCAAGCGCTGCATTAAAAATGCCTCCTGAATAATCTCCTTTCCTGAAGTTAGGAACAAGGTGCTCTCTGCCAATGCTGCCAGCAAGGCTGTCAGGCAAAATGCCTTCAAGCCCATAGCCTACCTCAAGCCTGTATCTTCTGTCCTCAAGGGCAATAAGAAGCAATACGCCGTTATCTTTGCCCTTCTGTCCGAGCTTCCATTTGTCATGAGCCACCTTTAATGAAAAATCTTCAATCGGCTCTCCCTCAAGGCTCTGAATTGTAAGGACTATCATCTGTGCAGTTGTCTTCTGCTCAAGCTCTTTAAGATATGCATTAAGCCTTGTCTCTGCATCGTCATTTATTATGCCTGCAAGGTCAGTTACATAATTTTGAGGGACATCAGGCAGAGATACAGAGGCGAAAGATGTTGCAGATATCAGCCCGAACATTACGAAAACTATTAACTTAGACAAAAGCCTATCCCTTAATTTCATCAACTATCTTTCCCAGTCTCTCTATGGCTGAGTAGTAATCTGCAAATAAATTCTTAAAGTCCTCCTTTGGAATAACAGTCTTCTGTCTCTTTCCCTTTAGAATCTTTAAAAATAAATCGGTACTTATATTGACAGCTTTGGAGAGCGACACAACAACCTCTTCCTGCCTTATCGGAGGCTCTTCATTGAATAACTTTATAATCCCCCTAAAAAGAGGGATATACCCTGAGATGGACTTTATAAAATACTCACCCAATGCCTTTGTATCTCCGAGCATGGATATGTAGTTCTGCCTCAGCCAGATTAGTTTAGCCTTTAACTCCCTTTCGCATTGATGCCTCAAGTCTAAGTTATGAATCTCAATATCTCCAAAAACATCGCTGCCATAAACTGCCTTATGAATAAGCTTAAAGCTTAGAAACTCAATGGGGAATACATCAACAGACCTCTTTATATAATCAGGCGTCATCACAAGCGGGGCAGATATTTTATTTTTGCTGTATTTCTTTCCAAGAGGGGCAACTGTCTCAAGAAACTTTATATCCATCTCTTTCAGGAGAAATATGGAATTTATGTCTGAGGTCTTTATGTCAAAGTCCCCTGTTATGGCAGTGCCTGTTATATAGATGGAATGAATATTCCCTTCTCCGTATTTTGTCAGCACATCTCTAAAGAATGGCTCTATTCTTTCTTTTACAACAGGGTTAAGGTCTCCTATGTTAAGCATATATTTCTCCCTTTTAGTTTTTTATAGCCTGCAAAGCGCTACACAAATCCCGATTTAGAAATTGATTCCTTCCTCTTAATCCCCTCCCCTTGCGGGAGGGGACTAAGGGGAGGGGTAACCTTTTGGATTATCCTTCACCCTCACCCTAACCCTCTCCCGTCAAGGGAGAGGGAATATTAGGAAATTTCTATCTCTGTTCTCGGACACTATGTCAGCCTTGAATATTGTATCAGAATTCTGTATTCTTTTTATGCCTATGTTAAAACCTTCAGAACAATTAGAGATAATAAAGAGAGGCGTTGTAGAGATAATCCGCGAAGACGAACTCCTTAAAAAACTTGAGCGCTCATACAATACAGCCGCTCCACTGAAAATAAAAGTCGGCTTTGACCCTACTGCCCCTGACATACACCTTGGGCATACGGTGCTGCTTAGAAAGATGCGGCAGCTTCAGGACTTGGGGCATGAGGTTATCTTCCTTATCGGCGATTTCACAGGTATGATAGGCGACCCCACAGGAAGAAATGAGACAAGAAAGCCGATGACAAAAGAGGATGTGCTTAAAAATGCCGAAACATACAAAGAGCAGGTGTTTAAGGTTCTTGACCCTCAAAAGACACAGGTAAGATTCAACAGCGAGTGGCTTGAGAAGATGAATGCAATGGATATCGTAAAACTCGGCGGAATGCGGATAGTAGCAAGGATGCTTGAAAGAGAGGACTTTAAAAAAAGATTTGAGAGCCATCAGGATATCACTATCCTTGAATTCTACTATCCTCTTTTTCAGGCTTATGACTCTGTATATCTTAAGGCTGACATAGAGCTTGGAGGCACTGACCAGAGATTTAACCTCCTTATGGGAAGGTCAATGCAAAAGCAGATGGGCATGGAGGAGCAAGTTGTTATTATGCTGCCCCTTCTTGAAGGGCTTGACGGAATAAATAAGATGAGCAAAAGTCTTGGAAACTACATTGGCATCACTGATTCTCCTAAAGACATGTTTGGTAAAATAATGTCAATAAGCGATGCGCTAATGCTTAAATACTACGAGCTTCTCAGCCGCCTCTCAATTGACGGGCTCAATTCATTAAAGAGAGGCATTGAGGCAGGGCAGATACATCCTAAAAAGGCAAAAGAAGACCTTGCCTTGGAACTCGCTGAGCAGTATCATGGCAAAGAGCAGGCCTTAAAGGCAAAGGAAGAATTTGAGCATATATTTAAAGAAAAAGGACTTCCTGATGAAGTCCCTGTCTTTGAAGTCACAAAAGATATTTCTGACGAAAAAGGCGTATGGATTCCAAAGATAATGAAGCTTTCAGGAATTACCGCAAGCACCGGGGAGGCAATAAGGCTCATAAAGCAGGGGGCTGTAAGCATTAACGGCAAAAGATGGGATGAGGCTGAAAAAGCATTACCTCAGGGCGAATATCTGCTTAAAGCAGGCAAGAGAAGATTTTTGAAGGTAATATTTCAATCTTGACAGCCTGTTGATTTTTAATCCTTCTTGCCTTACTCTTATATACATGCTTGATATCAAATTAGTAAGAGAACAAACAGATAAGGTTATAGATGCCCTAAAAAAACGGGGCATGAACGCTTCAATCCTTGACGAGTTTCTTAAAATAGAGAACGAGCGCAGGGATTTGTTGAAGGTTGTTGAAGAAGAAAGACAGCTTCGTAACAGGCTTTCTGAAGAGGTTGGAAAACTCAAAAAACAAGGCAAAGACGCCTCCGATATTCTTGCCCAGGCAAAGGCCGTATCAGAGAATATAACCTCAAAGGAAGAGAGGCTGAGAGATTTAGATATCCGCTCTGTTCAAGAAATTTTATTAATACCAAATATTCCCCATGAATCCGTGCCTGCCGGAAAGGATGAGACAGAAAATAAAGAGGTAAGAAGATGTGGAGAGCTGCCGCAGTTTAGCTTCAAACCAAAGCCGCACGATGAAATAGGCGAAGCCCTTGGAATCCTTGACTTTGAACGAGCGGGGAAGATTGCAGGCTCAAGGTTTGCAATTTACAAAGGCATGGGGGCAAGGCTTGAGAGGGCATTGATAAATTTCATGCTTGACCTTCACACAAAAGAGCACGGATACACAGAGATATTTCCTCCGCTTATGGTAAACAGGGCGTCCATGACAGGCACAGGACAGCTCCCAAAGTTTGAGGATGACCTTTTTAAGATTGCAAACGATGAGAGAGAATTTTTCCTGATCCCTACCGCTGAGGTGCCTGTTACAAATATTCACAGGGAAGAAATCCTGAATGAAGAAGACCTCCCTATTTACTATACTGCCTATACGCCGTGCTTCAGGCGCGAGGCAGGCTCGTACGGCAAAGACACAAAGGGCCTCATAAGGCAGCATCAGTTTAATAAAGTGGAGCTTGTAAAATTTGTTAAGCCAGAGGACTCATATAAAGAACTTGAATCTCTTACCTTGAATGCAGAGGAAGTTTTAAAAAGGCTTGGGCTTCCATACCGCGTCGTAGCTCTCTGCACAGGAGACATGGGCTTCTCATCAGCAAAGACTTATGATATTGAGGTCTGGTTTCCTGCACAGGAGAAATATAGGGAAATATCCTCATGCTCTAATTTTGAGGATTTTCAGGCAAGGCGTGCGCAGATACGGTTTAAAAGAAAGGGCAAGAAGGGCACTGAATTTATCCATACCCTGAACGGCTCAGGCCTTGCAGTAGGCAGAACCCTCTCAGCGATACTTGAAAACTTCCAGCAGGAAGACGGTTCTGTTATAATACCAGAGGCTCTAAGGCAGTATATGGGAATAGATAGAATAGTTATGAATTATAAGTTGTAAATTATGAGTTGTAGCATTAGCTTTTTAGGTCTCCTAACCTTTCACTCAAAACTTATAACTCAAAACTTATAACTGTCGTTATTTGGAGGGGTGGCTGAGCGGTTGAAAGCGGCGGTCTTGAAAACCGTTGTAGGGGCGACTCTACCGGGGGTTCGAATCCCTCCCCCTCCGCCATCAAAAACAACCTGTAGCTTTTAACTCTTATTTACCAAGTAAATGTATTTAGGGAAAGCATGGGGATTTGAAGGCATTTATGCTTTTCCGTTGTTATCTTTAACTGCATCTTTCGGGTTTATATATGACAATTTGATTAAATAGCCTTATCATTTTATAAACAGTTTTTTATTGACTAAAAGACAGCTATATTCTTAAAATCTTCACAATCTTGTTCTATTGTATAGCCACATAGAACCCAAATTCCATATAAGAAAGGAGGTGAAAGATCTTGAAAAGAACACTTATAGCGCTTTTTTCGTTAATGCTTATGACAGCATTTTTTGCAGTCATAACTTCAGAAGCAGATGCAGCAACCTATATCGGTGCAGCAAAGTGCAAAATATGCCACATGAAAGAGTTTAAGGCATGGCAGGCAACAACAATGGCTAACAGCTTTGAAAACCTGAAGCCGGGCGTAAAGGCAGCGGAGAAGAAAAAGGCAAAGTTAGACCCTAACAAAGACTACACAAATGACCCGAAATGCCTGAAGTGCCATACAACCGGTTATGGACAGCCGGGCGGCTTTAAGAGCCTCGCAGACACCCCTGATTTAATCAATGTTCAGTGCGAAGGCTGCCATGGTCCTGGAAGTGAGTATCTCAATATAATGAAAACCAACAAAGAGTTCAAGAGGGCTGACGCAAAGGCCGCTGGACTCACAATCCCGTCAGAGGATGAAAAAGGCTGTATGTCATGCCACGGCATGGAAAGCCCGTTTAATGAAAAAGTTGATGCAAAGTATAAGTTCAATTTCAAAGAAAAACTCAAAGGGACTCACGAACATTTCCCTCTGAAGTATCAGCATTAAGATTCAATACGGGTATAAACTAATTTAAGGTTTATACCCGTATTTGTTTGCAGATTAACACCTCATATAGCCTAAACGTCTCTTTCAAGCCTTTTCTGCTTATCTTATAAGGGCTGATTTTTCAGGTTGCATAGAGGCGTATCGCCTATGTGCTAATGTGCTTTCGCTTTTAATGGTGATTGTAGAAACAGCGTAACATGGAACATAGTATAGGTTATATATTTTGGTTCTTCCGGGAAGTATGTGGATAAGCGCTGTCATTCCCGCAGTCCGTTGAGCGGGAATCCAGAATTCAAAGGATATAGATTCCTGATAAAAACCTCGGGAATGACACAGGATAAATA
>JACQXF010000066.1 GCA_016208855.1 Nitrospirota bacterium
TAGCATATATCAAGAGCAAGCCCAAAATTATGCCTCCTGTGTACAACCCCGATATGAGGGTCAAGGTCTGCCTTTATGAGCCCCTCAATTATCATATTCCTGAAGATATCAGTAATAACACTGTTGACGACCAGCCATTTCTCTTCGCTGACCTTCTTTATGCCCTTTAGAATTTCCTGATAATTACCCTCGCCAAAACCTTTCTTTCTGAGGATATTAAACCGACGAGGCAGAAATTTCTTTATGAAGTCAAACTGCAGCAGCGCCCTTTTAGTATTAGCCCATTTCTCGTAATGCGCTATATTCTCATTTGAATCAAGCAGCATCTTTTGCTCCTTATAGTGGTTAGCCAGCCTGTGATTATAAGGAATTACTATTGCCGTTTCCTCTGTCCGTCTGTTCATAAATGTAATCGGGATATTGTTATCAGCAAACAGCGTTATTGCGCCAGAGTCAAGCATTACATTGCCGATAATTATTACCCTGCCTACCAGACGGACTGGTATCCTTCTTCCAGCCTTTCCGTCTTCCTTTACCCATATAGACGGACCATCTCTTATAATCTCAGGCTTGTTAGTCTGGCTAATATATAATGTCCTGCCCATCCATTATCCTCCTTGCAATTCCTCTTGCTTCTTCAACCCATGCAGGTCTTGCTTTTTGCGCCCACTCTTCATAAAGCGGATAAAATCTTTTTCTGCTTTCTTTCTTTAGATAACAGCCAGGCTTCTCATCATCTTGAGAAAAATCTCTTACTGTAAAAGTCCGTTCGCGAAAAGTTTCCCATACAAATCTATCAACCATAGGGCGATATGGCTCAACAAGGTCGCACGCAAGAGACTCCCTCCCATAGTCAAACTGATGATAAAAACCAATCACTGGGTCAAGCCCTATGACCTCAATCTCCCTCACCATCTCAAAGTGAAGCATTGTGTAGCACAACGACAGCATTGCATTTACAGGGTCCTGAGGCGGCCTTCTGTTTCTATTGTTAAAATCAAGAGAGTCAGGGAACATAGCCGTATATGCCGAGAAGTATGCGGATGAAGCCGCTCCTTCAAAACCGCGCAATGTATCTATATCTATATTTTCTTTTCCAATTTCCATGATTATCCCCTGCAGTGTGCATATCGCCCTGGTTATTTCAAGACGCAGGTCTGGACGGTTATCCCTGACATAACATAGAAAATCTCGCTGCCCTTCTATCTTCCTCTTAACAATATCAATGGCTGTCTCAACGCCAAAAGATGATAACGACTTCTCATACTGCCTTACCCTCAAGAGCCCGTTATTGTGGAGTCTGCCGTGCAGCATTCCACAAAACCTCAAGCTCTTTCCAGATAAGAAAACTACACTTATATCCACTCTCGCAAGCTTGCTTAATACAGATGTCTCAATCGTTATATTGCCGACCATGACAACCCGTTTTAGAGGATTGATAGGCACAATTCCTTCCCTGCCCTCCTTTGAATAAAAGGCTAAAGCCTCTCCGTCAAGCCTTACCTCTAAATCTTTTCTGTCAATATATAAAGTGCCCATAACTTAGTTCTATAGTTCGTTAGCGCTGTAGTCTGTTGGAAATTTTTTCATTAAACTGTCTCACTGTAGCTCTGTCGCTCTATCGCACTATTCCTCATCCTATATAAAAATACTCAGGGTCTTTTGGCTGAACGCCGATTCCAAGCGCATGCGTCCTGCTCCTGCCGTCCATTGTAAATATATGCACCCTATCCTCTTTTTCGTCTATAATGCCTGGTAGCCTAAGTTTAACCTGCTTACATTCCCCTTCCGTAAGGAAACATTCATAAACAGACTTCTGCCCGCCGGTGCTGTAACCCTTAAGGAAATACCGCGCCTCGTTAAGTCTTTTGTCATCGGTAATGTCATAAGCTATAAGATACAGAGTCCTGTTCATAAGGTGAGAATAAATGAAAAGATGGCAGGAGTCACGAAAAGAAATATTTCGGAAATATTGCTTCTGAAGTAAAAGGGGTAAGTATATTGAATATCATATAAAGCAAATTGACTGCGCTGCTGCTTTACGGTTGTGCTGTGCTACAAAGGTATTTCCCCAATCCAAAGCTCGTTCCTTTTCCAACATGCAGAATCTCTCCTGCCTTCAGAATGGGCATGAACGGGATTAAGTTGCCTTTGTATGTAATCTCGCCGACGAGTCCGCCCATCTTCATCCTTGTCTGCTGTCTTGACGAGTACCGCTCCCAGTCACACCATTTAAGCCGGTTATCTGCAATTGAAACATTCCCTGCCCCGGCTATAATCTGTCTGTGATCCCAAGGCGGCTCTTTCCCTTCACAGTGAAAGTAGTTTATCAGACAGATTCTCCTCAGCAGGCTCGTTATCAGGATATGAAACTCAAGGTCAGCGGTTAATTCTCTTTTATACTGAATCCTTGCGGGCGATGAAAACTTTAATCTAATCGCCGATTCTTTATCTGTGCCAAACTCTATTTCATTAGGCAGATTAAGCTCTTCAGCCTTTATAGGTTTAATAGTTTTATCCTTGCTTAAATAAACTATTGTCCTTTCACCTTCATCGTTTGCCTTTATGCCTTCAATCTTCACTAAATTATATTTGCCCCTGCCCTTTCCAATGCCGATTTTTCCAAGCTCCTCAAATGTATAAATAAAATACGGCAGATACTCTATCGCCTTTCCTAATAAGATTAGGTTAAACCCAAGCAAGGCATCCGGCTTATATATGCGCTCTCTATCATCCTCTGGCTCAATTATGAACGGATGAGGAATCTTCTCATATTTATTCATGCCCATAATTTCTGTATTCTCTGCAGGCGATGTCTCAAAGACATACGCATAGACGCATCTTGTCTTCAGCAGACAGTCCTTGCAGTCTTTTTTCTTTAATGCGCATACAACTTGTCTAAAGGCATTCCCAAAGCCGCCGCGGAAGGTCGAGCCTTTGTAGAGGGGCAGTATTAACGGGTCTACTGCCTGAAGCGTAAGGCTGAATTTCTGGTATTTGATACGCATTCCTATTGTATTGCCTGCTTAATCAGGAGAAATTATAGTCTTTCTTATGTCAGCCATCGGATAATGCCTGCCATTTCCTGTGGCAAGAACTGCGTTTAATTCAAAGGCAGAAGCCGCAATTAAACAATCATCAAGTTCAAGGCTATGGGTTTTAACCTGATTTTTATAGCTGCCAGCCTTTTGCGCTATTGAATATGTAACATCTGCTATATTCAGGCTTTCAATAAGAGCAATAGTCTTTTCTCTTTCATGCTCCTTCATGCCTGCAAATATCTCGGCAATGCTGATTACAGAGATATAACATGTAGAATCCTCAAGAAGCGATAATAAGAAGTCCCTTGCCTTCTCCTTTCCTCTTAGAAAGTTTATCAATATATCAGTGTCAACAAGGATTTTCTTCATCTTGTGCGGTTTAATCTTGAGGATTTTCTTAATCTTCTCACAAATGCATCAGTCCCTTCCTTTAGTTCGGGGTGTTCTTTATCCTTCCATGCCCCGAAACTTTCCTTAATTGCATTTTTCAGTCTTAACATCTGCAGCTCCTTTTTTAGTGCATTTGCTACAAATTTGCTCTGTTGGCGCTTGGAGATATTCTTCCTGAGATCTTCTATCAGGTCTTCGGGAAGGAGAAAGTTTGCCTGTTTGACTGCCGTGCCCATATTATCCTCCTATAATTTTTATATAGAATACTATATAGGATATAGCATAAGAAATCAATCAGGGCTGTGGTCAAAAATTACTAAATCTCCCGTAACAGGACTTCTGTATATAAGCTTCAGCACCTTGCCGTGAAGCGCATGGGCGATTTTTAAATAAAGCCATATAGGCCCGGCGCCAGTGAGCACTACCTCATTCCCCTCGCCTGCAAGGTCTTTGGCCTTTGTAATATAAGCGTCAAGTTCAGAGAGCTTGGCGGTGTCGGTATCTTTATAAAGTGTTTCGAGATTGAGGGTTATCAAGATTTTATCTCCTTAAACAATCTTTTTTCTTTTTCAAATTTGTCGCGTAATAGTTCGCCTCTTTCAAGTAACTTTTCGTACTCATCATGTAAGAAAATATCGCATATGTAAATCTTTTTATCTTCCATGAAAAAGAATATTCTCTCGCTTGTCGCTCCTGGCTTGTAACAATCAAGGTCTATGCCCTTTCTTTTGACTTCGTTGTGAAGCTTACTTTGCACATGAATAGGATCCTTCATTTTATTGAACAGTCCTTCAAATAAGCCTTTATTGTATTCGCCAGATGATAACTTCTTCAAAACGGTTGGCGAAATAAAAGCCTTACTGCCTTTAACTTGTAAATACCGCTGGTATAAAATGCGTCCGGTTGAACGCAAAGTTACCAAGCCATCTTCTTCTAAAAGAATGTCTTGTGCTGCCAATCTTAAATCTTCATATGAGAAACCTGTTATTTGCATGAAATCATTAGTACTAATATAGTCGGAAAATATTTTATCTATTACTGGTTCCAGTTGTTTAAGTCGTTCAATATCAAATTCTAAAGGCATAGGAGGAAGCTCAATAATACTTTCTGACCGTTCAAAGATGTAACGGATAGGAAGATGAAATATCATTCCAATAAATGTTATATAGGGAATTGTTGCCTTGAAGCCAGCAGTAGCATTTAAAACAATATTAAATGTGTAACGATTGTTTTCTACTTCGTTTATTATTACATCTGTAAGAGTTGGAATGCCCACAGTATCGAACTGCTTTCTATCATCTGTTTGCAGTCCTTTAATGCGCTTTACAGTCACTTTGCATTTCCTGCGACTTTCCAAAATGTTAGCAAGAACATTAGCAACTGATTCTCCAGCATCAGTGTCGCTTGTCAAAAACATTATTTTGTCATCGCTGGTAAGACCCATACGAAAGAGAGAATTAATTTCTGCAGAAAGCTGCATGAGTGTATTGTCATCGGCATCTTTTAAAAATATTGTGGCATCGTTATCTAATTCTGAAAAATCAAAGAGCTTCTTTATATTATCTTTGATTGATATTCCAGACGGGCACAAAAATAGTGTATTCATAGTCTAAGCTCCAATGCCAATTGTTCCGACCCCAAACATTCATGCACATGGCTCATAAACAACCCCTTTTCTTGACGTATGCCTATTATTTGCATACAATAAAAGCATCTTAAGGAGGTGCATGATATGCGTGCAACATTAAACATACCCGATGAGCTCCTTATTTCCACCCTTGATAAGCATTTTGAACAGATACCGGGAGTAAGAATCTATCCCTCTAATTAATTCCGAAACTATTCTAATAACCACTTATAAAGCGCCTCACAGCCGATCATGCTTACGTCGTTTAGAAAGATTTACAATCTGCCCTCTACAATTGATATTGATATATTGTTCATATAGCTTCTGATTGTTTCACTTGAAACAGGAACTATCCATTTGATCTCATTATCAATAATCGGATAATCAAATTCTGTAAGGATTTTGGCGATAAGCAGAGGGGATATGCCTGCGGCTTTACTCTCAGCATCTGTTAACGCATTTTTAATGCTCAACCCATCCTTTAAGAGAAAATACATATCAACAATATCTTTTGGTAAAGATCTGTCGGCTACCGCAGTCAGTTTATTTGCAAGGATATTCTCTTTGGAATCAATAATGCCTAACACAGGATGGCTGACCAATTGCCCGATATGAGACGGCACATCATTGACCATCTCTATCTTCAGTTTCCCTTGACTGACGAAAACACGATAAAAATATTCACCTTTATAGTCAACTTCGGTCTTCTCGAAAGCCTTAACAAGCTTCTCTATTTGTATTTCTGATATTCTCCTAAAATCGGGGTGATAATTAACAAAATAGTCCAAATCATCTGAAAATCTATGGTTATAATAACCCCTTGAAAGAGCGGTGCCGCCCGTAAGATAAAAAGGCGTGCCGTTAAACAGCGGGAATACTTTGTCCTGTAAAGGGTAAAGGATGTTATTGTAGAACTCTGCAGGCAAAATCCATACCTTCCTTTATTTCTTTAAACCGCACATATTTCTTTGCATCCTGCCACAGTTTACACAAAACTCTTGGCTCCACTACTTTTACTATCTTGAACCAGTTTACGCTCTCCAGCAGTCTCGCTACGCAAAACGCCCTATCAGGCCATTTCCTTGCGCTCCTGCCCTCAATAATGTCAAGGAACTCTTCAGGCGAGAGATTCAAATCCCACAATGCCTGTTTAAGTATTCTCCTTTGCTCGTCAGTTAATTCCTGTTTTGTCATATCTGCCATAACAACATTATACATCAATAAAATGCTTATCTAACAATATAACCGAAAAATAGAGATAGAACTTCCCAGAAGTTTCCCCTCCCTTGAGGGGAGGGGATTAAGGGGAGGGGTAACAATGTTCTATGTCTATTTTAGGGATATAAAAGTGGAGGTTAAAGTTTATAAAATCTGAAATCATAGCCTCATATCCTTATCAATCATGGGCTTGAACGGCTTTGGTTCGTGGTTGATAAATTCATTGAATTGCTGCACGAATTCAATATAAGCGTCCATATCTACCTGCCCGTCTTTGATAAAAGGGTTATGCCTGTGCGCCGATAAGTATCGCATGTCTTCCTTTAATGAAGATGAAGCAGCAAGCCGTAACAACTCCTCTTTCTCGTCCGCGTTAAGCATGGCCGTACTTCTCCCTGAGTTCGTCAAAAAGTTCGACGCGATCAAACAACTCAAAATACTCCCTGATTAAATCCCAGTCAAGAACTTTTCTGTTTTCTGCCATGAGTGATTCAATGTCCGGCAGGTCAATAGTCCTTCGTGATTCATCATTGACCATTCCCTGAAGTTTGAAGCCTATCAGGTCCTCTATTTGCAATACCTGGAGAGATACAGCTCCGGCAAACATTTCTTTCTGAACAGTTCTTTGCAGCATGCTTAATGAATGCGTCCTGAAGGCATGAAGAAAATCCACCTCGCCAAATATCCTGAGAGGCGACAGGTATTGAGAGACATTGTCGCTTTTGTGCTTGCATTCATATCCCAGCTCTTTCATTATCCCGTCAATTTTCCCAATGTCATCACGATGCACCAAAAAGTCTATATCTACCGTCCCTCGAGGAACACCCCATACGCCAAGAGCCATCCCGCCCATCAGGGCGTAGCGGATGTCCTGTTCTTTGAAGGCGGTTAGAAGTTTTTTCAGTACGTGTTTGAAGTCCATATTTACAATAACTCCCATTAATCCCCTCTAACCTAACTCAATCTGCTTCCAACGTTTCAAGATAATTAATCAATTCTGTTTTAAACTGCAAATAGACTTTGTCTATATTGGAAAGTCCTTAGGTTGCCTTTTATACGGTCCCAATCTATTTGAAAGCCGTAACCATGATAAACAACGTGTCGGAATTTTCGGAAAGGGGCCATTGATAGTGACAGTTTTTCATCAAGCAGGAGCGGTAAAGATTTATACGGCGGGTTGCAATAGCGTTTGAATAAATCAATATGCCATGTCTCTCCGTCAGGCAATGGGATATTATGGAAACGACTGATGCGTTTCAGAATATTTTCTATGCCGCCATAAAATTGCGCCATAAAAGCAGCGGCAGCGGTTTTTTCACGGACAGCAGGCTCTCTGTCGGCGGTGTCATTTTTTAGAGACGAGATTTCCTTTAAAGTGGTTTCAATTAATTCAAACTCTATATTTATTTCCTCGATCAACTCTTTAGTGGTCATAGCAGCGCCTTTCCTTTGGTCACAATATATTCCGTAAAGCGTGATGGCGGAGTTAATGACACTATATCGAGAGATGCGCCCAACTCATTTTCAAGTCTTGCTGCCAGCTCGTACAATTTCCACCCGGGAATGCCGTCACATGCCAAATCAATATCCCTCGCTTCAAGAGGGGTCTCAACCGCACTGCCGAAAAGGATTAAACGTGTGGCTCCGTATGATTTTGCCAATATGACTATTTTATCAATTAGAGACTGATCAACCTTCATTAGTTCTGCCTCCTGTCTTAACGTGTTTAGTTACCCCATATTGTAGCAAAACTCAACTCTTCAATCCTGAGTGCCCTAAGTCTGCTCGGCACTGAGCTCATGCTGCTAAACCACCTCCAGCACCGGCCCAGCCGAAGGGGAGTCAAATGTTAATAACAACCGGTACTGCAAACGCATAGCCGTACTGCACAACCTCTGTCTTAGTCGGTGCAATACCTTCTACCATTCGACCATAGAAAGGTTTGATGCTTCCATTCACCTTGAAACTTGATCCGGCGGTAAGCATCATCAGCGGCTTTTTGAACGGTTTACCGCAAAAAGTAAATTCACCGCCGAGTTTTCCATACTTAACTAATGTCTTGTAGAAGCCATCAGTTGGATTATTCTTTGCCGGAACAAAGTTCGACAGAGACATAAAGCCATTTGATCCCTCAAAATCATCAAATCTATTAAACGGCTCAAGCTGTCCTATAATATCAAATGCGCCCTTGCCGACAGACTTTTTCTTACCGTATCCGGTGAAGGACAGGTCTTTGAAAAGTGCAAACACTCTGTCTTTCCAGCCGTCTTTTATCTTGAGATAAATAGAAATAAACTGCTCTGATTCACTAAGCGCATGTTCTTCAAGTTCAAAGAGTGAGCCTTCTTCTCCTGTTGTTCCGGATATCCTGTTAATCGAGCTGTGAAGTGTGGTAAAAGTCTTGAATGTTTTAATTGCGCCAGATGGTTCAATCTCTAAATTGCCTTTTCGTGCTGATTCAAATACATCCGGCGAAAGCCATGACACCTTCTTCAACTCTTTGGCTTTTTTAAAAGCGTCAAAACCTTCTCCTCTTTGTTCCACCAATGATAAATAAGCCGGCGCAGGAAGAAGATCTCCCGGCATTCCGTCAGATAGGACAAACGCAGGATCGCCGTTCCGGTACCCTTGCAGGAATTTAGCAAGCTCTTCTTCTCCTTCACGCCACGCCATAATCCAGCACATACTACCTAATATCGTATCAGCCTGCCACGGTGTCAGGAAGCTGCTTTGAGGTTTGAGTTTTAAGCGATAGGTTTTCATGGTTGCCTCAGAGTGAAAAAGGATTATCGTCAAGTTTCATATTGTTAAAGCTTACCTTCCCGGAACCTCTGCTGCCATACCCGCCCAGATATGTATGCTGCACCTGCCGCAATCCCTCTTTAACGAATTCTACCAACGCGTTTCCATCACCATCTGTATCATAAACCTGTAAAACAATCTCTATGTCGAATTCAGCGCCTGATGGGACGCGCTCTTGAGAGCGAGGATGTTCTGCTGTCCCAGTTTTTCTATTGATTATATTTTCAGTTTTCTTTTCAATATATGATGTCCCCTTTTCCTTTAAGAGAGTTTCATATTCTTTGCGGGTTTTGTCACTAAAAAATGCATCTCTAACCAAAATTCTTGTAGCTCCAAGAGAATGTCTTGTATTCTTATGTGCACCAAAAACTTTACAAATCTTACAGGCTTCCTGTCCACAACCACATGGTTCTCCTTTATCAGTTATCTTCCCTTCTTTCTTTTCGAGCTGTGAGCGCATTTTCCCTTTTAAAGATGATCCCGGAATGAATGGTTCACCATTTACAGTTTGATATTCCCTCTGGTTCAAGCTCTTCGTTTTTCCCTCTATATCCATTCTATTTCCACTTCTTTTTCAAGTTGCTTGAATTCGGGATCGCCTGTGATAATTTCCGCCTTTTCGCGGATAGCGGTTGCTGCGGCAAAAAAATCGGCATAGGACATTGCAAGCCTGCTTTTGAGCCTTGCGGCTTCAAGAATTTCATTAAGCGAATTTGCCAAAAGAGTTATAGGCAGTGAAGGCATAATGACATCTATAAAATAATCGGCGGCCTGCAGTCCACGCTCTCTTGCAAGTATATAATATGTCTCGCCTATATTTATATCATTCATGATGGATGTAATATCATCAGATAACAGGATTTTCTTTACCTTCTCATGCCCTTTTTCTTTTTTGAGATACGCCAGCAGTGCGAACGAATCGAGCAGCTTTTTCTTCTTCACGCCTTAACTCCTCCTTCCTTTCCCTGAGCAATGCCCCCGTGAGAGATGAGCCTTTGCTGAAGATGCCGCAGAAATGCTCTATAGGATTTTCCGGCAGCGGTCTAATCTCAATATGGTCTTCATGAGCTTCTACCAGCACCTTTGAGCCGGGCTTAATACCGAGCTTTTCTCTTTCTTTTTTGGGCAAAACCACCTGCCCTTTTGTCGAAGTTGTCAGTATGGACATTTGTAGAACCTCCTTATTAGAGTTAAACTAACTAAATTTAATTTAACTCCTCCAGCCGCGTTAGTCAATTTGATATTCCTTCTGATTAAGGTTAATCTCGGCCCCTCAAAGCTCTAAAAAGCAATTATGCAAAATTATTACAAAAACCAGCTTGCTTTGCAAGAAAAGAAATATTTCGGAAATGTTTCATTCAATCCTTATCTTTCCCTTCTCCGCCCTTATACCGTGGCGTGTGTTGTTGTAAATACGAAAGGCTGTGGTTATGGCGTAACAGGAGGCGAGGGCTTCATTATTTAGCTCTTCTGTTATCATCTTCTTTATTTTGCTGATTGCCTGACGGATGACATCCTGACCTGCGCCCTCTCTATACTTGTGCATAAAATCCTCTGCCTTTGAAGGTGATATAAGCATCATGTCTTTTGCCATCTCCTCAACAGAAGCCTTTGTTGTAATCTCAAGCAAGGATGGAAAGCAGTCAGTGCAGTCTTTACAGTACTGCCTTTCAGGATGTTTGCAGCGATAGAGTTTGCTTTTCAAGTAAGCAGTGTAAATAACGAGGTGCTGCGGCGTAAGCTTGATGGTTTTTCTGCCTATCTGGACAGCACATTGGCTGAGCTTGACGGTAAGCTGAGGCTGTACTAATACCGTGTCAATTTCCTTTTGCCCCTCGGCAACAAGTTCCTTAAAACCTGCTCCATCAATAGAGAGCTTGTCCCGCAGTCTGATAAAGGGCAGTTCCGCAAGGATAATACGCGCATTATCTGTATTGAGCTTTTTATCGTGACATTTAATTATTTTTTGCTTTTTCGGTTTATAGAAAAATTCAGGGTTTGATTCAAACTCAGGAGTGACAAGCACATGATAGAGCTTGTCCCACGGGCGTCCGAAAAGCTGCATGGCAGCGCCCATATAAAACGACATGGTCTTTCTGCCTCCTGCAATTGAGCAGTGAAGCCTCGCTGCAGGGTCTACTGTCTTTTCCCTGATAAACGATGTAATCAAATCGCCCATTGCCTCGTTTTCATCCTTATCCCTTATATCGTCAAGCCGATTGCCTGCGCAGCCTGACGGGATTATGAAGGAATTGTCTTTGAGTAGTATCTGCGGAAAGTTGTATTCATCACAAAGCTGATTCAATATATCTTTTTTAATCAGCGTATTTTCCGCTATTTCCCTGCCTCTGCATGTAGTTATAATGTAAATCTCGTTCGGATGAACAGGCGGTTTTTGCATGGCAAGGGCATAAATTGTTTCTGTGATGACCTGCGGGGTGGAGCCTGCAATAAAGATAAAGATTTCCTTATACCGTGCTTTTTTCATACGCTCAGTATAGCAGACTGTATTTACTGTTAAAAGAAGAAAAATATTTCGGAAATATTTCTTTTTAGAGGAATATCTTTCCCGGGTTCATTATATTATTCGGGTCAAACACCCTCTTTATGGACTTCATTATATCTATGCTTAAAGGAGAGAGTTCCATGCCTATATACTTAGCCTTTGCAAGCCCCACTCCGTGCTCTCCTGAGATAGTGCCTCCAAATTTGAGCGTAGCCTCAAAAACGTCCCTTACAGAGTCTTTTGCCTTTTGGTATTCATCAGAGCGGTTTTTATCAGTCATGATGTTTACATGAATATTGCCGTCTCCTGCGTGCCCGAAATTGACTATCTTCAGGTTATATTTCTCGCCTATCTTTCTTAGCGCGTTCAGCATCTCAGGGATTTTGCTTCTTGGAACAACGATGTCTTCGTTTATCTTTGTCGGGCTTATCCTGTAAAGCGCCGGCGATACAGCGCGTCTTGCCTCCCAAAGTTTCCTTCTTGAATAAACGTCATCTGCCACTTTAATTTTAGCCCCAAGAGACAGGCAGATATCTGCAACCCTTTGGGCTTCAATATTTATGGAACTCCTTGCTCCGTCAACCTCTATCAATAACAAGGCTTCTGCATCAGAAGGCAGGCCAAAAGGCTTATATGCCTCAACTGCCTTTATCGCCTCGTTGTCCATAAATTCAAGAGTCCTTGGTATTATCTTTGACGCGGTTATCTTAGGGACTGCCATTGCTGCCTGCTCAATGCCTTGGAATGTACACAGCAGAGTAATAACCTCCTCAGGAAGCGGGAGCACTTTCAGAAATATCTTTGTTATAACCGCAAGCGTGCCCTCTGAGCCGACAATAAGCCTCGTGAGGTCATACCCTACCACCCCTTTATGCGTCTTTACCCCTGTTGTAATAGTTTTACCGCTTGGAAGCACAACCTCAAGCCCCATCACATAATCCCTTGTGACTCCATACTTGAGTGCCCTCGGGCCTCCTGCGTTTTCTGCAACATTTCCGCCCAGGGTGCAGAAATCCATGCTTGCTGGGTCAGGAGGATAAAAAAGCCCCATTGACTCCAGTTTGCCCTGTAAATGGGCATTGATAACGCCGGGCTCTACAGTGACAACGAGATTCCTTTCATCAATATCAAGAATTCTATTCATTCCTTCAAGAGAGAGCACTATTGCTTTATCCACAGGCACAGAGCCTGCTGTCATGCCCGTTCCAGCTCCGCGCGGGATAAGAGGAGCTTTTTTCTCAAAGGCATATGAGACTACCTTTGAAACCTCCTCTGTACTGGCAGGCTTAACCACAGCAGAGGGAAGCCCCTCCATAGATGATGCGTCATAGCTGTAGCAAAAGAGTTCTTCAGGAGATGTTAAGACTCTATTATTAGGCAGGATGTCCTTAATGTTTTTCATTTGCTAAAGGTAGATTCAGGATTTCTCTATACTGCTTCTGCCATGTGCATTGAAATAACCTTTGAGGCGCCCGGCTCTTCCATTGTAACGCCGTATATATAGTCTGCCGCCTCCATGGTCCTTCTGTTATGCGTAACCGTGATAAATTGGATGTTCTTTGCAAGCCCTGAAAGCATGTTGGAGAACCTGTCTGTGTTTGACTCATCAAGCGGAGCGTCTGCCTCGTCAAGTATGCAGAGCGGAGTCGGCTTTATCATGAATCCTGCAAACAAAAGCGACAAGGCTGTCAGCGCCCTCTCACCGCCTGAGAGGGCTATGAGGTTTTGAAGCTTCTTCCCCGGAGGCTGCGCCACTATTTCAATGCCTGCCTCAAGTATATCTTCAGATGTAAGGAGGAGCTCTGCCCTGCCCTTGCCGAACAGTATTGTAAAGACCTCTTTGAATTTTTCATTCAAGGCCTCAAATGCCTCTGAGAGCCTCTTTTTAGTTGTGGTATTTATCTTTGAGATAGTATCCTGAACCGTTGCTATTGACTGAATAAGGTCATCCTGCTGTCTTGTGAGAAATTCATGTCTTGCCTTAAGCTCTTCAAACTCCTCAAGAGTGCCAAGATTGACAGGGCCGATCTCTTGAAGTTTATCCCTTAATTCCGGAAGCCTAAGCTCATCTTCTGAAAGGGCCTCGTCAATTGATGGCTCAGGAGAAGGCTCAACTTCAATGCCGTATGACTTCCTAATGTCTTCCTTTATATGCTGAAGCCTCATTGACGCCTCTGTCTTTTTTATCTCAACAGATGTAAGCTCTTTTCTTACGGCTTCAAGCTCTAAAATATAGGTCTTCTGCTGTTTCTCCAACAGGCTAAGCTCTGCAGCCTTTGCTTCAAGTATCTCCCTCAGCCCTGATATCTTTGCCTGCAAATCAGCAACTGTAATAACAGAAGACTGAAGGAACTCCTCTTTTATCTTTATTTCATTCTCTTTCTGGACAATAAGGTTTTCAATCTCTACCCGCTCCTTCTGCATTCCAGCCTTTTTATTTTCTATATCCGAAATTGAGGAGATAAGCCTCTCCTTCTCCCTTAAGAGGGAGTCTATCTTTTCTCTTAAGGCTGTTATTGAAAGCCTGATATCCGTAAGCTCAATTCGCATTGTCTCAAGCGCATTCTTTTTATCAGCAATTGTATTTTGTGTATTTTTAATCTCATCTTCTATCGCCTGCTTCTCTTCTTCCAGCGATTTGGATGAGCTGTTTTTCTCATCTAATGTCTGTTTTGCAGCCTCTTTCTCTTTTCTGTCTGCCTCAAGTTCAAGGGAGAGGTATTCAAGCTTTTTAGTCTCTCTTGTTCTTTCATCTTCAAGGCTTTGTATCTTAACCTGAACTTCATGCTCTTCTTTTTGGCTGCTTAATATCTCATCGCTTATAATGGCAATTTCATTGTCTAAGGATGCGATACTGCCTCTTACGTCAGCAATCTTATTTTCTGTTGAGGCAATATCATCTTTCTTCCCTTCAATTGCCTGCCCAATCTCTTTTATCTCGCGTTTTATTCTCAGGACTCCTTTTTCAGTGCCTGCAACCACAATGCCTGACGGTTCAAAGACCTCTCCTTCAGGCGTAACAAAAAGTATGTGTTCGCTGCCGGCTCTGTCCTGCCATAATGCAAATGCCGTCTCAATATCATTCACTATAACCATATTGCTTAGCAGCAACGAAGCGGTCTTCTCAAAACCTTCCTTTACTTTTACAAAGTTAGCTGCGCTGCCAATAACCCCGCTATGCGAGGGGTTATAAGATGGACTATGCTCAATAATGCTGACAGCCTCTACGGGGATAAATGAACTTCTTTCAATCTTATTTTCTTTTATGAATCTGAGGGCCTTTTTGATTTCATTGTTATCATCCACAACCAGTGCGCTTAGTTTCTCGCCAAGCGCTGCCTCTATGGCAGTTTCATATTCAGGCGTGCATTCAAACATATCAGCCACCTGGCAAAGCACTTTTATGTCTCCGTTTATGTCTTCTCTTTTTCCTTTGTCTATCTCCATAAGCGACTGAAGTCTTGAATTAATGGCGGCAAGCTCTTCCCTGTCCCTGTAAAGATTCTCCTCCAGGCCTGACAGCTCTGTTCTCTTTGCGGTTACCTCATTAAGAAGCCTCTCTTTGTTTTCTGCCTTATCTTTGAGTCCTGAGTCTAAATTTATATGCCTATCTCTTGTCTCATTTATTAAAACATCAATGGCCGAAAGGCCTCCCTTTAAGGATTCTATCTCTTCAATGCTTCTCGCTTCCTTTCTCTCAAGGCCTTCAATTATTGACAGTATGTTGCTTATCTCATTTCTTATATTGCTCACATCCTCTGCCTTATTAAATAATCTTCTCCTTGTGCCGTCAATAGACTGCTCAAGCTCTGTAATCTCATTGTTAAGCCCGGCAAATGTATTGTTTCTGTCATCAAGCACCTGCTCAAAGCCTGAGATTTCAGTGTTTATCTTCAGGAGGCTGTCCTCTGCCTCTTGTATCTGTATATTAATATTGCCGGTTTCTGCTATGAGCTCTTCATTTCGGGCGTCTATTCTCTGAATCCTTTCCTTTAAGTTTTCGCAGTCGCTTTTAAGGAGCGCTATCTTGCCCTCGCCCTCTGTCAGCTCCTTCTCAAGGGTAAAGAACCTTGTCTGGATTTCAGTGAGGGCTTTTTCATTGTCAAGGTATGTTACCTTCTTTTGCTCTATTAATGCCTCTGCCGAATGCATGTTTGAATTAAATTCAGCCTCTTTGGAGATAAGCGATTCTTCCTGGGATGTAAGGCTTATAAGTTCGCTGCTAAGGCTGTTAACGTCTCTGTTGGCAACTCTTAGTTCAATGCCTTTTATCTCTTCAAAAAGTTTTTTATACCGCTCAGCCTTTTTCGCATGCCTGTCAATAGAGTTAATCTGCCTTTTAACCTCTGTTATTATATCCTGAAGCCTCTGAAGGTTCTGCTGCGCTGATTCAAGCTTATGGATGGCCTCAGCCCTCCGCACCTTATATTTCATAACACCGGCAACTTCTTCTATCAGGAACCTTCTGTCCTCAGGCTTTGATAGTATGATTTCATCCATTCTGCCCTGCTCTAATATTGAATAGGTCTTTACCTCAAGCCCTGTATCTAAGAGCACATCTTTAATGTCCTTGAGCCTGCATTGGACTTTATTCATAAGATATTCGCTCTCACCTGACCTGTAGAGGCGTCTTGTAACAGATATCTGCGCAGCGGCATTAGGAGAGCTGCCATTACTAACGCCTGATATTACAAGCGTTACCTCTGCCATGCCTTTAGGTTTCTTTGAGGCAGAACCTGTGAAGATTACATCCTCCATATGCTTGCCTCTAAGGCTCTTGGCGCTCTGCTCCCCCAGCACCCATTTGACTGCGTCAACTACATTGCTCTTGCCGCATCCGTTAGGCCCGACAATGGCAGTGATACCCGGATGGAAATCAAGGACGGTCTTATCAGAAAAAGACTTAAATCCTATAAGTTCTATTTTTTCAACACGCATGGTTATTCCTTTGAAGACTTATCTTGCAATTTTACGCCTGTGTCACTAAACTTTAGTTAATATGGGGCAAATTATAGTAGTATTAATATATATCATTGCACTTTCTCTATCAAGTGAAAATAGCGGGGCTATGGAAATAGAAAAAATTTATAAATTCCAAAATGACTTAAGAGGCAAGCCCGTTGGCGAAGGCATTGCCTTCTGGGCTGAACAGTTTGTTGGTTTGCCTTACGACACCGACCCTCTTGGGGAGTATGTAAGAAAAAACATCATTGTTTTTGACGAGAGGATTGACTGCATGTATCATGTCTTCAGGTCAGCGGAGCTTGCCTTAAGCAGCACGCCTCATGAGGCAGTTTCAAAGGCTTTAGATTTGCGGTTTCATACAAAAGGAATGATTAAAGACAATAAGGTCTTAAACTACGATGACAGGTTTCAGTACGGCGAGGATATGATCCTTAGCGGCAAGTGGGGAAAAGACATAACGTCCTCTTTCGGCAAGACAATACTTGTGGAAGGCTCAAGGGGACTGCCTAAACAGGAGATACTCTCAGGGCAGAATGCCTTAAAAGCCGTCGGCAAACTTCAAAGCGGCGATATTATCTTTTTTATCAAAGACCCTAAAAAAAGAGTTGCAGAAGAAATCGTCGGGCATATAGGAATAATAAAGATAGAGCACAGAGCACAGAGCACAGAGCACAGACAACAGAATAAAGAATATAAAGAGACTTATCTGATTCATGCAAACGGAGTAAAAGGCAAAGATGGAAGCGGAAGCGTTAAAAAAGTGCCTTTTACCGATTATCTTAAGAGCATGAAATTTATAGGGATAAAAGTTTCAAGGTTTGAAGGGTAAAACGCTTAGTTCTGAGTTAAGGAACTATTCTTTTTAACTCATAACTTAAAATTTAAAACTCAAAACTTCCTCACCTGCATTTTCTGGGCTTATCAACTTATTACTAAGGTTTCCAGTACTCTACAAACTTCCCGCCTTTTGTAATCCATACAACATAAGGCGCAGCAGTTACATCGCCCTTCTGGTCAAATTTTATCTTTCCAAATGCGCCGATGAATTCCCCTGAGTGAAGCTTCTCAATAATGGCCTTGCTGTCTGCTCTCCCAGCATTTTTCATGGCAGTAAGCAGTATGTTAGTTGCGTCATAGGCATAAACTGAATACGGCCCGATTTCACCATATTTTTTTTGATACTTCTCAATAAATGACTTTGCTGTCGGGACATTTTTAGGGTCAGGGCTGAATGTAAGATATGTGCCTTCTGCATTGCCTGAGCCTGCTATCTCAATAAACTTAGGGTCTATCACGCCGTCTCCGCTCATAAACGGCGTCTTTAACCCAATCTCCCTTGCCTGCTTGACCAGAAGCCCTCCCTCAGGATATATGCCGCCAAAAAATATCAGCTCAGGCTGTTTATTCTTAATCACAGTGAGAACCGTTTTAAAATCTTTATCGCCCTGAATTATGCCCCCGTAATGAACAACCTGCGCATTGGTTCCAATAAATTTCTTAAACTCGTCAGCCAATCCCTGCCCGTATGTTGTCTTATCATGTATGACGGCAACTTTCTTTATTTTTAATTTTGATACTACAAACTGGGCGGCAACCTTTCCCTGCTGATCATCCCTTCCGCATACCCTGAAAATTCCTCTGTATCCCCTCTCTGTAAGCTGGGGGTTTGTTGACGCAGGCGTTATCATTGGAATGCCTGCGCGATTATATATGTCTGAGGCAGGTATTGAGCAGCTGCTGTTAAAGTGCCCTATTACCCCTGAAACTTCCTGATTCACAAACTTATTTGCAATAGAGACCGCTTGCTTCGGGTCTGCCTGGTCATCGCCGATAATTAACTCAATTTTTTTGCCGAGCACACCGCCCTGTGCATTCCACTCCTCAACAGCAAGCACAACCCCGTTTCTAAAATCCATTCCCATCTTTGCCTGAGGCCCTGTCATAGGGCCGGCAACGCCTACCTTTATTACGCCTGCATCCTTTGCAAAAACTGAAGAAGCTAAAAATATGGATACGAAAAGAGCCAATAAAATTTTTCGGTACATCTTATCCTCCTGGTATAATCCTCACCCATAGGAATGGGTAAAGAAGTTTATAATCGTTAGTACGAGTCTTTAAGCAGGAAAGACAGTTTTGTGTCCTCCTTATGGGTCTCTCTTTTTAGAGGCACCATTTGCAAAAGACTACTGCTTCCTGTCTGTCTGACTGGGAAATATTCATTAAGGATGCTA
>JACQXF010000064.1 GCA_016208855.1 Nitrospirota bacterium
ACCTGTTACAGCATCATTTTGAGGTGCCTTCTTAATGGATAATGAATATCGCTGCGCTACCAGCAGCCTTTTATATGATTATCAGGTCTTGTTTCTTGCAAGGCCTGATTTTACTTCTTTGATAATAAGGAATCCTCAGTTGAGTTTCTCACGCTACGGGGCTCTCATTTGCATCTGAATATTATCCAGTCTATCTTTCGGTTAAACTGGACAAAGTACACTTGCTATATATAACGGTATCCATTATAATTTTTATATGGTGACGATGTCAAAACGACCCAAAGAATCCCTGTGATAAAATCGTTTTTTGATAAAGGCACAGAAGATATTTTCGACAGAAAGAACTCCAGAGAGGCGCGTCAAACCTGTCCGCGACAAATCTGGCGTGTAGCACAACGAAAACTCGATCAACTCAATGGCGTCGTTTCCTTGGAATCATTGAAAATTCCGCCTGGAAACTTTCTGGAATCCCTTAAGGATAATCGTAAGGGACAGCACAGCATACGGATCAATGATCAATTCCGTATTTGTTTTGTGTGGACAGATGATGGAGCGGAAAATGTTGAAATTACTGACTACCACTAAGCAATAAAGGAGGCAATATATGGTTCGCATACCTAAAAATGGTCCGCCAACGCATCCTGGTGAAATGCTGTTGGAAGAATTTCTCAAACCACTAAAAATGACGCAAAGTGAGCTTGCAGACAAGCTTGGGGTTTCATATCCCCGTGTTAATGAGCTGATTCATGGTAAGCGGGGCATCACCACTGACACTGCACTTCGCCTGGAGAAGCTTTTCGGCATGGAAGCCCAGTTTTGGCTTAATTTACAAGTGGCATGGGACCTTTATCATTTAACTCATTCGTCAACTGCAAAGGAAATACTTAAGATAAAAAGATTAGCTGCTCTTGCCCACGTCTAAAAGGGGAGATTTCGATATATGGGTAGAAGCGACTCCAAAAAATTCTAAAAAAATATTTAAATTATTTGGTTCTTTCTCAAACTGAGTGGGTAAAGTCCCTCTCCCTTGAGGGGAGAGGGTGATTAAATCAATGACAAAAAGGTTAATGCACCTTGCAAAAGGGCTAAGAAAAAGAACAACGGATGTGGAGCAGTTATTGTGGGAGTCGTTTACGGGCAGGCCGCTTTGAAGGTATGAAGTTTAAGGGAGAGGCTTCATATGACACCCTCCCCTCAATCCCCTCCCCTCAAGGGAGGGGAAGTAATTACCCACTTGAAATGAGAAAGAACCAGTTATTTTTGATTTTCTCTATGCTCTTTTATCCTGTTTATTATTAAGGTGGTTATTATACCGTTGAATGCGCCTGTTATAGCGCCTAACATTATAATTACAGGGCTTATAAGCATAATTGCCTCAATGCGCCTTACAAAAAAGAGATACGCCAGAAACAATTGAGAAATATTATGTGTCATTGCGCCTAAAAGACTGACTCCCACAGGGCTTAAAAGCCTGCCGAACAAGTTCCTTGAAGCCCACATCACAAGCGTGCTTGCCACTCCTCCGCCAATGCTTAAGACAAAGGCCGGGCCAAGAAACGTCCCTCCGAAAAGGCTTCCGATAAAGACCCTTATCAAAGTTACTGTCATGCCTGCCTTTAATCCGTAAAGAAGCAAGGTTGTAAGGGTTATGATATTTGCAAGGCCTATCTTAAGCCAAGGGATGGGCATAGGGATTAATGACTCTATGCCGTGAACTCCCACTGCATAGGCAGAGAGAAGCGCAATATGAAAGGTTTCAGGGGTCTTTGGTTCACTGCTATCTTGATATTGCATCATACTTTTTTGAATCCCCCCCGCCGCCTCCAACGCTGACAATCACTTTATTTGGAAGGCATACTATCGCACCTCTGTCTATCCATCCCTGATGAACACACAGCTTGTTCTGGCATGACGCCTCTTTCATGTGAACCATCTTATCTTTTATCTCTATGACATTCTCGCCAAGGGGGGTCTTTACAGAAACTGCCGTGTCTTCATTTAGATTAAGCACATAAACAGTTTTATTATCAGACATAATCCTTACAAGGCTGCCGGGCTGAATGAATCTCTTTACAAAGAAAAAACTTGCTATTGTAAGCGCAATCAGAAGCAGGAATAAAACCTTATCCAGAAAGGTTGTCATGTTGAAAATACCGGAAGGAGTTAAGTCTTTAAAAATTCTTTTCAATATTTATTTTTCCTTTTAAATCTTTGGTGAGAATGACTTCCATATTATCATCAACAATCACGCCGCCGATGCCAAGAGACTCAAGCAGGCTTATGCCCTCCTCTGCTCCAAGCACAAAGACGCCTGTGGAAAACCCGTCTGTTGTATATCCCTCCGGGGCAATAACAGATACGCTGATGACACCTGACGCAGGATAGCCTGTCTTAGGGTTAATAATGTGATGATACCTTTTGCCGTCTTTTATAAAAAACCTCTGATAGTCTCCTGATGTTGATATAGCCGTATCTTTAAGGTATAGCGCGGCAAGTATATCCTCTTCCTCCTTGACCCCTGACCCTCGGAGCGAGTCTTCGCGTAGAGCCGCTTCGACCTGACCCTTAACCCTCAAATCTATCCTTGGATTCTGTATCCCAACTTTCCATGCCTTCCCATCAGGCTTAAGCCCAAACCCTTTTATATCTCCTGCAATGGCGATCAGCGCTGCCTTGGCGCCTTTTGTTTTTACAGCCTCCATAGCCTTATCAGCAGCATAGCCCTTTGCAACTCCCCCAAGCTCAAGCTCCATGCCTTTCTTCTCAAGGAATATCTCTGACGCCTCAGTGTTTATCCTTATCTTTTTATAATCAATAAGCGGCAAGATATTTTTTATATCTTCATCTCTTGGCACATCCCTGTCTACTGTCTTGGCAGAAAAACCCCAGAGTCTTGTTAAAGGGCCTATAGCGGGGTCAAAGGCTCCATTTGTTGCCTCTGCAATCTCCACTGCCCTCTTTATAATATCTAATGTCTCCCTGCTGACCTTTACTGCCTTAATGCCTGCCGATTTATTGATTGCTGCAATCTCGCTTTCAGGCGAAAAATAATTAATCAGTGTCTCTATTTTACTTATCTCTTCAAACCCTGCATCTATTACCGCTTTAGCCTCTCTTTCAGAAGGGCTGACAACAGTTATTGTGCAGATTGTATCCATTATCATCCTGCTTTCACGGTACATGCTGTCTTTTTTGTAGCAACCAAGCAAAGACAGAGCGCAGAACACAGAACACAGAACACAGAACACAGATTTTATTCTGACTCCTGACTTAACTCTCACGCCATTGCCTCTTTCCCAAAAATTTTCTTCTTCAATGCCAGCCCTGTGTATGAGTTTGGATTACCCGCTACTTCTTCAGGGGTTCCTTCTGCAATAATCCTTCCGCCTTCGTCGCCTCCGCCCGGGCCAAGGTCAATAATATAATCAGCGCTCTTTATTATCTCCATATTATGCTCAATTACAAGCACGCTGTTTCCTGCCTGAACAAGCGCATTAAGCACATCAAGAAGCCTTTGTATATCCACAAAATGCAGCCCTGTTGTCGGCTCGTCAAGAAGGTAAAGCGTCCTGCCTGTTGCCTTTCTGCTCAGTTCTTTTGACAGCTTTATCCTCTGAGCCTCGCCTCCTGAGAGTGTTGTTGCGGACTGTCCAAGATGTATGTAGCCAAGCCCGACTTTTTCAAGCATGGTGAGTTTATGTTTTATCTGGGGGATACTGCCAAAAAATTCCAATGCCTCTGTGACTGTCATTTCAAGCACATCTGAGATATCCCTGTCTTTATACTTTATATCAAGGGTCTCTCTATTGTATCTTTTACCCTTGCATGCATCACACGGCACATATATATCAGGAAGAAAATGCATCGTAATCTTTATAAGTCCGTCTCCCTTGCATTCCTCGCACCTGCCGCCTGCTACATTAAAACTGAACCTGCCTGACTTATACCCCCTTACCCTTGAGGCGGGAAGCTGCGCATATAAGTCCCTTATTAATGTAAATACGCCTGTATATGTTGCCGGATTTGAACGCGGCGTTTTCCCTAAAGGAGTCTGGTCAATATGGATTACCTTATCTATATTCTCAATGCCTGTTATTTTTTTGTGCTTGCCTGGGATATCGTTAAACTGGGAACTGGGAACTGAGAACTGAGAAGCATGGTAAAATTTTTTAAAAAGCGTTTTATAAAGGGTATCAAATATAAGAGTGCTTTTGCCAGAACCTGAAACGCCTGTTATGCAGGTAAATACGCCTAATGGGATTTTAACATCTATGTTTTTGAGGTTGAATTCCTGTGCGCCAAGTATTGTGAGATAACCCTTTGGCTTCCTCCTTCCCTGTGGCAATGGAATTTTCATATTGCCGCTGAGATATGCGCCTGTAGGAGACTCCTTATGTCCAATAATCTCCTTAAGGCTGCCCTCTGCCACTATATATCCGCCGTTTGTCCCTCCGCCGGGGCCCATATCTATAATATAATCAGCGCGCCTTATTGTCTCCTCATCATGCTCTACAACTATCACGGTATTGCCCATATCCCTAAGCGCAGAGAGGCTGTCCAAAAGCCTCTCGCAGTCATGGGAATGAAGCCCGATGCTCGGCTCGTCAAGTATGTAGAGCACGCCCGTAAGGGAAGAACCGACCTGTGTGGCAAGCCTTATTCTTTGGCCCTCTCCTCCTGAAAGCGTAAACGCAGGCCTGTTCAGCGTAAGATAACCAAGTCCGACTTTCTCAAGAAAATACAGCCTCTCTTTTATCTCTTTTAATACCTTTGAGGCTATTGTATATTTCCTTTCTGAAAGCCTTAACTTATCAAAAAATCCAAATGCCTCTTTAATAGACATGGAGGATAACTCGCCTATATTTAAGGCATTTATCTTTACGCCAAGCGCCTCTTCCCTGAGCCTTGAACCTCCGCAGGCATGGCATGGCTTAGTCCCTGAGAGCATCTCAGTCTCTGCCTCGTCTCCTATCCCCTCAAAACCAATGCCCCTGCACCTTGGGCATGCGCCATACGGACTGTTAAAAGAAAAAAATCTGGGACTTATCTCAGGATAACTTATGCCGCACTTCTGACATGCAAGCGTGCGGCTGAAAAGCAGGTCTTTATTTTTATCCAGCACATTAACTATTACTATATCAGCAAATCTCATGGCAAGATTTATTGCCTCTGTAAGCCTCTTCTCAATCCCAGCCTTTATAATCAGCCTGTCAATGACTATCTCAATATCATGCCTTTTGTTTTTATTCAGTTTTATCTCTTTTGTCAGGTCTAATATCTCTCCGTCTATCCTGGCCCTGATAAAGCCTTTTGTTCTGACATCATTTAGCTCTTTCTTATATTCGCCTTTTCTTCCTGCCACAATTGGAGACAGGATTTGTATGCGTGTTCCTTCCGGAAAGGTTAAGACAGACTCTATAACCTGCTGTACGCCCTGAGATGATATGGAACTGCCACACTTATAGCAGCTTACATCTCCTATCCTTGTATAAAGAACCCTGAGATAGTCGTATATCTCTGTGATTGTGCCAACGGTTGAGCGGGGGTTTTTTGTTATGGTCTTCTGCTCAATTGCAACAGACGGGGAAAGCCCTTCTATAGAATCCACGTCAGGCCTCTGTATCTGCTCAAGAAACTGCCTTGCATATGAAGAAAGGCTCTCCACATACCGCCTCTGGCCTTCAGCGTAAACCGTGTCAAAGGCAAGGGAGGACTTGCCAGAGCCTGAAGGCCCTGTAATGACTGTCAGCCTGTCTCTGGGGATTTTAACATCAATATTTTTGAGGTTATGAACCCGTGCGCCCTTTACCGCTATATAGTTTATCATAGAACCTGCCGATAACTTAGAGGAAACCTTTTTAATATACCCTATAATATTTGTCTTGACAAGTTACGTAAAGAAAATGTTAAATTTTTAAACACACCATTCTAAGGAGGTTCCCCATGGGAAAGGATAACAAGAATTATTATTTCACGTCTGAATCAGTAACTGAAGGGCATCCGGACAAAATCGCTGACCAGATATCTGATGCTG
>JACQXF010000065.1 GCA_016208855.1 Nitrospirota bacterium
TGTCTTTTGTCGAGATTCCCTTATGGAATAATTTATGGCCTTGATGCTGAAACTGTTATTGTCATTGCGGTAGCCCATGTGCACAGAGAGCCGCGATATTGGATTGACAGACTGCTTAAACAAAAAACCAATCTGTAACGACAACATGATTCGACCTTTTTATATTGATTTTATCATTAAACTGAAAGGCGGAAGCATTGGATTACTTGATACCAAATCTGGATTTACACAAAAACTTGCTGGGACAAAGATTGATGGCTTGTTTAACTATAGAAAAGGTTAGAAACTGGAGATATGGGAAAATATGGCTTTAAAATCATTTGAATCGCAAAACATAGAATTCAAATCCAAATGGCGGGATGAGGCGAGGAATGTTTAAACCAAATTTCAGGTATACGAATAAAATAGTCGGCAATCTTACTCAGATAGCCGCTGCAAGGGAACTCGTGCTGAATTCTACTTTTATTCCGAAGTGGGAGGTCTCTCTCCGCAGAGAAGCTATTATCAGGTCTGCCCATTCATCTACGGCGATCGAAGGAAACAGGCTGTCTCTCGAAGAGGTCAGCGACCTCGCGCAAGGCCGTGAAATCATGGCAGCGCGAAAAGACAGGCAGGAGGTTTTGAATTATCTCAAGGTTCTTCAGTCTATTGATAAATTGACGGACGGCAAAAAGATAAATGAAAAGGATACTCTCAGGATTCATAAAATGGTAACAACAGATACGCTTGAAAACCATGTTGTTGATGGTTCGGGCTTAAAGGCTACTGCGACATGCTGTGACATTTTACTGTGACAGGCATTAGCCAATATAAATAAAAAAACCATGATTAACGAAGAGGCCATAAAATCCTACCTTAAAGAAAGATTCCCTGAGGCAAGGCATGTAAATATCAAAAAACTTGGCTCAGGGGTTCATGGTTCAGGCTTTCTTATAGAGATAAAGACCGCAAAAGGAATTAACAGGTATGTTATAAAGAGCCTTATGCCTGAAGGCTTTGCGCATGACTATCCCTCTGACAGAGCAGGGATATTTCTTCTTGACCTTGAGGAATTCAAAAATCTCTCAAAGCATGTAAAGGCAGTGGATGTCCTTTCTGAGATGAAAGACGGCTCGGTGAAATCAATCGGCGGCGGGAAGGAATACTATCTGCTTATGGAAGAGGCAGAGGGCATTAATTATTTTACGGACCTGAAGGCAATGGCAGAAAAAAAAGGGCTTGATGAAGATGATAAGGCCAAGATATGCCTTATGGCAGAATATCTCGCTGAGATACATGGTGTGAAGAAAGATTCAAAGACGCTTTATTGGCGTAAGATACGGGATACAATAGGACATGGAGAGTGTCTTATGGGTGTGTTTGATACATATCCTGACGGCGTATTAGGTTATGATGAGATGGCAGAGATAGAAAAGCTTGCCGTTGACTGGAGGGTACGGCTAAAACCTAAGTATCACAGGCTTTGCCAGATACACGGGGATTTTCATCCGGGCAATATCTGGTTTAGAAACACCAGAACACAGAACGTGGACATGGTGCTTCTTGACAGAAGCAGGGGGCCGTGGGGCGATGCGGCAGATGATGTAGCAGCGCTTACGATAAACTACATCTTTTTTGCAATAAACCATTTTAGCAGAATTCACGGCGCATATCTTGAGTCGTTTAGATTGTTTTTTGATGCCTATATTAAAAAGACAAAAGACAATGAGCTATACGAGGTTCTCGCGCCGTTTTATGCATTCAGGGGAGTTGTAGTTGCAAACCCTGTTTTTTATCCAGAAGTAACGCCTGAAAACAGACAGAAGATTTTTAATTTTGTGCGTGGGGTGTTAAAGGATAAGGCGTTTGGCTTAGAGAAAATTAATAAATACATTTTATGAACATCGAAACTCTTAGAACTATAGGGCAAAGACTTAAAAGAGAGATTCCGCCTTTGATATGGAAGTTTCACGGCTCGGAGCCTCTTGGCAAAGGCGCAAGCGGAGACAAGACTTATCCTGTTGATAAGAGGGCAGAGGAGATTATTTTTGAAGAGGTAGAAAAATTGAAAATGCCTCTTACAATTATATCCGAAGAATACGGGCTTAAAGACTTCTTTGGAGGCGGTGCAAGGCTTTTAATAGACCCTATTGACGGAAGCAAGAATGCAGTCTCAGGGCTTCCTCTTTTTTCAACAGCAATTGCTGTTGTAGATGGAGATACAGTTGGACATACAACAATTGGCTATGTAATAAATCTGATAAACGGGGATGAGTTCTGGGCAGTAAAAGGCGGAGGAAGTTTCTTTAATGAGGGGCGCATAAGGACACAGCAGGATGAGGCATTAAATGTTATTTTATACGAGGCTCAAACACCAAAAGTTGATATCCCAAAGATTATGCCCCTGCTTTCTCTTTTTCGCAGAACAAGATGCCTCGGCTCAACAGCCATTGACATGGCTCTGCTTGCGCAGGGCGCTGTGAGTATGTTTGTGACGCCTTCTCCGTCAAGAAGTTTTGACTTTGCAGCAGGGTATCTGCTAATCAAAGAGGCAGGCGGAATTGTTACTGACTTAGACGGCAGGGAATTGGATAACGTTAAGATAGGAGTGGAAAGGGTATCGCCGCTTCTTTCATCAGCAAATGAGGGGCTTCATGAAAAGGCTATTAAGACATTATCAGGGCAGGTATAAGAAAGCCCTTGCCTGCTATTAAGGACAAATAATGGTTCAAGCGGAGAGGTAATGAAGATAGGAATTATTTCAGACACACACGACCATATACCAAATATTAAAAAATCCGTTCAGATATTTAAAGAGAAAGAAGTGGACTTTGTCCTTCATCTTGGAGACTATATAAACCCTGCGGCTGTTAATGCATTTAACGGAGTAAAGCTCATAGGGGTATTTGGCAATAATGACGGAGACAAGCCGAGGCTTATACAGGCCTTTGGCAATATAGGCGGGGAGATTAAGGGCGATTTCCACGAGTTTGAGATAGACGGCTTAAAGTTTGCATGCTATCACGGCACAGAGCGAGGCCTGAAAAATGCGCTTGTTGAGTGCGGAAAATATGATGTGGTAGTTTACGGGCATACACACGAATGTAAAAATAAAGTTATCGGAAATACTCTGGCTCTTAACCCAGGCACTGCACATGGGTTCTGGAATAAGGCAACTGTCCTGATATTTGATACAGAGAATAAAGACACGGAAATAGTTAACTTGTAAGGTTACAGTGAAAGTCAAAATTAAGTTGACATACCCCTCACCCTAACCCTCTCCCGCAAGGGGAGAGGGAGTCTGTTTTTTTTACTTCCCCTCCCTTGAGTGTAGTGGATTAAGGGGATGGTGAATATCAATTTATTTAAGTCGTTCACTATAGTCTTAACTATTTTGGTTCTTTCTCAAACTGAGCGGGTAAAGTCCCTCTCCCTTGAGGGGAGAGGGTGATTAAAATCAATGGCAAAAGGGTTAACGCACCTTGCAAAAGGCCTCAGAAAAAGATCAACAGATGTGGAGCAGCTATTATAGAGCCGTTTACGGGCAGGCCGCCTTGAAGGTATGAAGTTTAGACGCCAGCACCCTATTGGGCAATATATCGCCGACTTTATTTGCCTTGAAAGAAA
>JACQXF010000069.1 GCA_016208855.1 Nitrospirota bacterium
ACTCACCCGACTTATCGTAAGCCTTATATGCGGTTCGTGTTCCTCAGACCGGAGCTTTGCCGCTGGCTTCCTTCAGATTCCACCTCACGATGGACACCCTTGCCTTTAGCTAACGGTTGGCGCTATCAACCCCCGTAGCGAACTTTCACCGCCAAGCTTGCGCCCGTGCCGGGCGCACAAAAGGGAGGCTTAAGAATTTCTCTTAAGCCTCCTAACGGTTCTGTAGTAGCAACGTCTAATATGCTCATATATAACTTGCAAATCGTCAGTATGGAATGCCCAGAACACTTAGTTCTGCCACTGATGTCCAGGGCTTCCCGTTTACCTCTGTCAATGCCTTTAGCCGTATATATCTGCCAGTAGTTTTCTTAAATCTAATCTCCTTTTCTGAAACAGTGTTGGCAAAGACGCCTGTAGAAACAGGGGTTCCCCAATTAACTCCGTCCTTGCTTACATAAAACTTATACTTTCCTATACGGCCGTTTACACCGCCGTCCTGCCTTGGAAGATACCTGAATCCGTCAACGCTATAGATCCCGCCTAAATCTATCCGTATCTCATGAGGCAAAGACGCACTCCCATTATACCACTTGGTATGCCAGATCGTTGCAGGATTATTGTCAAATGCATTCACAGCAGCGCCATTCTCTCCGACAGTCTCCTGACTGTCAACATAAATCAAACGCCAACTTGTCTTTGGAATAAGGCCGCTCGTAGTAGTCGGTTTAACGACGGTTATCACCCTCGTTGCCGGTGTGGAATCTGAAAGCCCGCGGCTGTCAGTAACCGTAAAGCTTGCTGTATAGGTGCCGGGTACATTAAATTGAACTGCTCCAGGGTCCTTCGCAGTTGAATCAGCAATTCCAGAGCCTATGCCAAAACGCCATTTAAATGTCAGAGGCAGGTTATTGTCAGGATCAGTTCCTGAGCCTGTAAAATTTACTGTGCTGCCGGCATTGACAGTAATATTTGAGGAAGGACTGTTTATTACCCCGTTAGGAGGGAGATTTACCGAAGTAGAAGTTACGGTTGTAGAGCTAAGACCCCCTATAACACTAAGCTCTGCTATTGATGTCCATGGGTTGCCATTGACCTCTGTTAGCGCCCTTAAGCGGATATATTTACCTGTGGTCTTGGTAAATCGCACCTCTTTCTCTGCTGATGTATTGGCAAAGGTCCCCGTAGAAATTAGACTGCCCCAGTTATTACCGTCTTTACTTATATAGAACTCATATTGCCCTATGTTGCCATTTGCTTCTCCATCCTGCCGTGGCAGATACCTAAAGCCTTCAATATCATATGTCCCGCCTAAATCTATCTGAATCTCGTGAGGTAAAGGCGCATTTTCACCATACCACTTGGTATGCCAGAATGTTGCCGGGTTATTGTCAAAGGCATTTGCTGCAAGCCCGTCCTCTCCTACGCTCTCCTGGCTGTCTACATATATCAGGCGCCAGTTGCTCTTGGAGATAGCGCCTCCTGAGGAAGGATTACCTACAGTAATAACCCTTGCTTGCTGGTTTGAAAAAGCGCCGAGATTATCAGTCACTGTAAAGGTTACTGTATATGTTCCGGGAATATTAAATTGGACTGCCCCCGGGTCTTTAATGCTTGAATCAGCAATCCCTGACCCTGCGCCAAAACGCCACTTAAATGTCAAAGGCAGATTATTGTCAGGGTCGGCTCCTGAACCTGTAAATGTAACTTTATCTCCAACATTGATTGTCATATTGCTTGAAGGAGTATTGATTACGCCATTTGGAGAAAGATTTACTGAGATGACAGTATTTGACCCGCTGTTGTACTCATCGTTATCCTGCGGTGATGAGCATTGAGGGTCGTTAGGATAATCCGTAAAACCGTCCCCGTCATTATCCTCTCCATCTGAACACTCCGGCAGGGGCTGATAATTTGCAGGATAAACCGGTTCTACTGCTCTGATAAATCTATCTGTGGGAATACCGCCTACAAAGTTACTGACAAGGCCGTTCCATTTTTTATTTGGCTGGTTATCCAGGTCCTCAAGATAGAGACTAACGCCAGCGCCGGTATTCTCCACATAGATCATTCCATATTCCTGCAACGCCTTGCAAATAATCTGATTCCCTTTTAATGGCGAAAAGGTGTCGCAGTTAAAGTTCGGATCCAATTGATAACGGTAACCATACCACCCTCCGCTATATCCTCCGCACAATCTGTCAGGATTATCTTTGCATTTTTCTGTATTAGCATATTTAATTTCAACAGGATAGGACGAATCAGCGCCTATTTGCCCCATGCCAAAACCAATAGCATGATTAATTCTTCCGTCAGTATTAATGGCGTTAACCACCTCATCATAAGTAACTAAGCCATGAAGCAGAGGCACGGCTGACACTCTGCAATAAAGACAGGTTTGAGTGCCGTTAAAGTTCTGGCACCAATACGGCTGGTCTACTCCGTCGCCGCGCAAATCCCATTTCCTTATCTGATAAGCGGAGATGGCTCCGTTTCTTTCTTTTAGCGCTGCAAAAAAATCCCATGCGTATTTTTTATCAGCGCTAACTATGACCATATGCCCATCGCGGTACTGACCGTTTAACATATCCTCATTGCCGGCAGGCACTGCTTCCGGCGGAATCGGAACTTTATTCCATCCTAAAATAGCAGGAGCAGGGCTGCCTGTTTGCACTGTTGTTATAGGCGTATCAGGTCTGGCGTAAAAAACCGGAACATTATATTCACCGGGCCATTGTTGGGCATCATTTAGGATGCTTATGTAAGGCGCCCTCCGCAAAGCCTGCAGCGCTTGAGCTGAATCTGACTTAGTTTGAGCATTGACCGGTATTTTTTCGTACCAGGAGTTGTTTTGCTGAAAGAAGCGCTCGGCATGAGCTTCCACTATGACGCCTATCAAAAACAATAAGAAGAAGACTATTACCGGATAAACTTTAAACGCCTTCATAATACCTCCTTGCATCTATTAAGCCTTAGCAGATTAAGTCTGCTTTACTTTCTAACTCCTAAGATAAGTCAAAGCGTCCTGTGTGCATGTGATGCGCATCACCAGCTTAGAACTTTCTCTTAAGAGTATTTTCAGGAGGTATCTTATGACAAAAAACTTAAGGCATTCTTAAAATAAGATTAAAGAAAATTAATGTTATCAGGTTAGCCGATATGGACAAAGCTATAAACAACTCCGCCTTTCACGGCAATATGGATCAGGAAAGATTAAACTACTTTTTGCGAGGAATCAGAGAGAGAGACAACATGGGAAGGGAAAAAGTTGGCGCTGAAAATCAACTGCTGGGGAGTGAAAGATAAGTGAATATTAGCGGTGACTAAGGAAGGAGCTGCTCATTCAGCATTATATTCATCATTGTCTTGAGCCGATGAGCATTGAGGGTCGTCAGGATAATCTGTGAGATTATCGCCGTCATTATCTATGCCATCTGAGCACTGCGGAGGAGGCGGATAGTGCGCGGGATAAA
>JACQXF010000070.1 GCA_016208855.1 Nitrospirota bacterium
CACCTCCTCAATGTCCTAAATATACCATTATTTTTTTTTTTTTTTTACTTTCATCTCAAACCTCTGAAGCGGATTGTTTCTTTTGTCTCTCGGCTGATCTACTATCAGATCCACAACATTCATCCCTGAGACCACTTCTCCAAATACAGTATACTGACCGTCAAGCCATGGGGCGTCAGCAGCACATATAAAAAATTGTGATCCTGCGCTGTTAGGGTCTGCAGCCCTTGCCATTGACAGCGTCCCTTTTTTATGAGGCTTGCTGCTGAACTCCGCTTTTATTGAATAGCCGGGCCCGCCCGTTCCGTGCATAGACTTGTCGGGATTTTTTGAGTTAGGGTCTCCTCCCTGCACCATAAAGCCGGGTATCACACGGTGAAATGTCGTGCCGTCATAGAACCCCTTCTTTGCAAGCTCAATAAAGTTATTAACATGATTAGGCGCTGTATCGGGCATAAACTTCAATTCAATATTGCCAAGCCTTGTCTCAATTACTGCAGTTGTCTCTGACATTTTTTTAACCTCTTCTTTCTCAAATTTTTTATGTCTTACCTCGCCGGCGTAAGCAGGCATCGTCAATAAAACCGCTGATATTATTATACAGAATAGTTTTAAGAATCTCATATATCCTCCGTTCCTTGATGATATTACAGGTTTTGACCCAATTATAACAAATCTGCTTTTGCAGATGCTTCTCAGTAGTAATCCTGAGCGAGATGCGCTGTCAATAATTTTCTTAAAGACAGGCAATAGCCATGCACTTAGAACTGCCATAGAAAAATCAGGTTGTTTGATATAGAATAAAACAAACTAATATTAAAGGAGAAGCTATGAATATCTATGTTTCAGGCTCAATGGCGTATGACAGGATTATGGACTTTCCGGGGAAATTTTCTGACCATATACTCCCTGATAAGATTCACATTCTTAATGTATGTTTTACTGTGAACGGGATGGTTGAAAAATTCGGAGGCACTGCCGGAAACATTGCCTACTCCCTAAGCCTTCTTAATGAGAAGCCCACAATACTTGCAACAATAGGGAAGGACTACAGCGCTTATTACGAGTGGCTTGGTAAAAACCGGATTTCAACAGAAGGCATAAAGATAGTCTCTCAGGAATTTACTGCCGGCGCATACATAACAACAGATAAGGCTGACAACCAGATAACAGGATTTAACCCGGGGGCAATGAAGTATCCATCTGAGTATAAATTCAGCAGTGCCAATCCTGAGAAATCAATTGCCATTCTTGCTCCTGGGAATCTTCAGGATATGATGGAGTATGCAAAGGTATACAAAGAGAAGGGCATTAACTATATCTGCGACCCGGGACAGTCCCTGACTGCATGGGATAAAAAGGCCCTCAGGGAATGGATAGACGGCTCCTATATGCTCATTACCAATGACTATGAGCTTGAGATGGTTATGAATATGACGGGGATGAATAAGAAAGAACTGCTTAGCCTTACAAAGACTGTCATTACAACACTCGGAGAAAAGGGCTCTGTTATAAGCAGCTCTCAGGGAGATGTGAATGTAAAGCCTGCAAAGATTAATAAAGTGGTTGACCCTACAGGTGCTGGAGACGCCTTCAGGTCAGGACTTTTGAAGGGGCTTGTTACAGGCAAGGATCTGGAGACATCAGCAAAACTCGGCGCAGTTACAGCGACCTATGCAATTGAGAAATACGGCACTCAGGAGCATCATTATACGTATGACGAGTTTCTTGAACGATACAGAGAAAATTTTAGAGAGCTTTGATAGTGTGATAGATTGAATGGACAGCGGCAAAAGAGAGGTTTGAAAAAAGCCTTTTGGGAGATAAAGGCAAAGATTGCCGGGGTGTGGGGAGAATAGATTAAAATGCTCTGTTGATATAGAATAATAATAAGCATGGATGTGCAGGAGGTGCAGTGAAGGGCGTTGCAACAGCAAAAAAAATAAATCCTGAGGACTATATTCTTTCGGTCCTTTCACCGGAAGAAAGGCTTGATGCTGCTTTTAAAGTAGCAAAAGAGGCATTTAAAGGCACGAAACTGACGATGAAAGATATTGACGATGCAGTTAAAACAGTAAGGAGAAAGGCTTACGAGAAAAAGAAATAAGATAGTCGTTGACACCGGTGTTCTTATTTCTGCTTTTGCTTTTGGCGGTGTTCCTGAAAAGGCTGTCAAGAAAACATCTGCAGAAGGTGATGTTTTTGTTTCTGCAAATCTCCTGAACGAATATCGGAATGTGCCTTTGGAGCTTGAGGCCGCAGGTAAAATAACCCATTTTCAGTTAGAAGCATTAATTGCAGGCATTGCAGCTTTCGTTGTAAATGCAAAAATAGTATTCCCGCGCACACGACTTAAACTCTGCAGAGATGCGAAAGATAATATGGTGCTTGAATGCTGTCTCGAAGCTGACGCTGCCATTCTGATAACAGGCGACAAAGACCTTCTTAATTTGATCGACATTCCCTTTGGTTTAAAAGTATTGACGCCAAAAGAATATTTGGAGCACGGCAGATAAATATCCAAAAACAAATCGTCGCAGAGATTGAGGAAGAGCAAAAGCTCGTTGAGGCGAATAAAAAGCTGATTGAGATTTTTGAAAATAAGATAAAGGCTAAGATTGCATTACAACTTACGGGGTCAGACACCAAAATACCACTCCATCTCGAAGCGAGTCTTGCGTAGAGACGCCTTGACAAATACCGCATAGGGCGGGAAAGCGAGGATGATAAATTTAGTATAATATATAAAAAGGAGGCAGCTTTATGGGAACTATTAGCAATGAACTTGCAGCAAAAATTAAATCTTTGCCGGACAACGAAAAGATAGAGCTGGTAGATTCTATCTTAATTCAGCTTGACAAACCTGACCCTGAAATTGACCGTGTTTGGGTAGAGGAGGCTCGCAAACGCTGGCAAGCATATAAAATGGGCAAAGTTGAGACTGTGTCTTATGAGCAGGTAATGGACAAGTATCGCACCAGATGAAAGTTCGTTTTTTAAAACCTGCACAGTCAGAAGTTGACGATGCCTTTGCATGGTATGATGCCCACTCACACAGCCTCGGCGTACAATTCTTGGATGATCTTGACCGTGCAGTCAGAAGAATTGTGGCATATCCCCTTGCAAACACAATAATTGAAGAGGGTCTTCGGCGCTGTCTTTTGTCGAGATTCCCTTATGGAATAATTTATGGCCTTGATGCTGAAACTGTTATTGTCA
>JACQXF010000071.1 GCA_016208855.1 Nitrospirota bacterium
GCTGCCCTTGCGTTGCCCACTCCTTTGTGTAATCCCCGGGATAGCCGTCCTTTACTGTGTCCACCGCCTTCGCTGCAAGCTGCCCGGTTGCCGGATTCTCAGAAGATGCGCTCACTATCGCTAAAGGCGCTATGTTCTGAGATGATATGAGAGGATTTACTGTAATTGTCACTGTATCAGACAGGCTGTAACTCTGGCCGTCAGATACAATCAATTGAAAAACAAGGCTCTCAGAAGAGGCAAGCCCTGCGGGTGCAGTAAAAGACGGGGTTGAAGATGCCGCATTTGAAAGAGTAACTGTCCTGCCTTGCAACTGAGTCCAATTATATGTCAAAGGGTCACCATCAGCATCACTGCTTGCTGCGCCATTTAGTGTAACCACTGCACCTTCGTTTACCGTCTGATCTTGCCCTGCATTCGCAACAGGCGGATGATTCTGCGATTGGGAGGCCGCTCCGTAGACCTCAAACTCTGACAGGCCGGCGTTATACCCCGCTGCCTGATTTACAACCAGCCTAACCCATGTCACTGTCCTTGCAGCAAAGGTGTATGTATTGCCGCTTCCGTTATTTGTCAGAGGCCCTACTGTGTCCACCGCCTTCGCTGCAAGCTGCCCGGTTGCCGGATTCTCAGAAGATGCGCTCACTATCGCTAAAGGCGCTATGTTCTGAGTCGGGATGACGACATTGCATTGCGGCAGAAACTGAGTCATGGCAGACAGCCATGCATCAGCCATTTTGTTATAGCCTGTTTGAGTCGGATGAAAGAGATCGTCCATATCATCCGGATAAGTAAGTGCGTGCTCTTGGTCAACAATTATAATTTTGTCGCCATTATTAATTCTTGCATTTGCCATAGCCGCGACACTATTATTGAAATCAGTCACCGCTTGGTAATGGTATTTCTGATCAATAATCCGGGCTAACAATACTGTTGTATCCGTGCTGTAACGGTCAATCTCGTTAAGGATTGCGGCAATTTCATCTGCGCTTTGTTCGTTTAAGCCCACGTCATTTGTGCCAATATGGAGCAGCACCACATCAGCAGGATTCACAGTGAGCCAGTTATATATATTTGGCAGTACCTCTCCAAATAGAGAATAACCCGCTGCCGAATAACCAGAGTGGCCCTCATGGTCAATATCAAAAGACGGAGTTGCAAGGGAGCCGGACTGCAGGCTTCCGACAAAATTAACGTTATACCCTGCGCCTGACAGATCCAGATAAAGTTTCTGGCGATATGACACCATATAAAAACTCCTATCCGTCAGGGTGCTATTAAGCCCCTCTGTAATTGAGTCGCCAACCGGCATTACCCTCACAGGAGAAGAACACATATCACAATACCCGCGAACTATGTAGAAATGAGAGCTGATTTCTGCATCACTAAGCCCCCTCTTATACAGCGCCACCTCATCAATTGTACCGGCAAAATTAAAACCATCGCCAGCATTCAGCCAGCCTATGGTCAGAGCCGCTGTTGCAGAATCAAAGCCGGCAGAATAGGTCCTTGATATCTCGCCTTCTTTTATTCCATCCACATAAATGCGGTTTTTACCGCTAACTGCGTCCCTTACCGCAACAACATGGTGCCAGAGGCCGTCGGTCAGGTCAGTGGTGCTGCCAGCAACGCATGCCCCGCTTCTGTTTTTGTCATACAAACAAAATACTGCCCTGCCTCCATCCTGGCAGCCAACCCGCCACTGAATGTTTCCGTCATCCCTGCCAACGATTGCCTGGCCTCCAGAACAAGTGCTTGATGCCTGCGTCTTCATCCAGAACTCTATAGAAAAACTGTCGCTAATATTCCAGTTAAACGATGCAGCAGCAGGAGCGCTTATAGCGTCATTTAGACCGTCAAATGTCAACGCATTATTGACTCTGCCGGTCACGAAACTCGGGCAGGATGAGCCTGCACAGGCAGCGCTATTTCCTGATAGAGAGTCTGAAAATGCCAAGCCTGATGTTTCGTTCAGCTTCCAGTAGTTAGTCATGTCCCCCGGGCAGCTCTGAGCCCATGCCATGGCGCCTGTTAAAATCGCACTCAGCACACAGAATGCCTTTAAAATTATTACTATGACACGCTGTTTAGAACTGTTAGTAGTCATCGTTCGCTCCTTTTTCTCTTTGCTTTTTAAAATACTAATAACTACATATTGAAAGCCACCTTTTTTGTCATTCCCGCGAAGGCGGGAATCCAGAAACATCAGGAAAATACTGGATTCCGGTTCAAGCCCGGAATGACGACTATGAGGCTTTGTTATGTTAGTTCTTAGTAAGGTTAATTAGCGGTTCCTTTATTTCTTGATGGCTTGTCAGCTTCACAGATATTGCCTCATTGATATTGAGGCATCCCTTTTCCTGCGTGAATGTGTCCGTAGAGTTTTAGCATTTGAGCCTGCCGATATCTCTTCTATAAACTCCCTATACTCTTCAGTAAACCTCTCCTTTGTATGGTTTGCCCTGACAAATTCCCATGCATTCCTGGACATTGATTTGAGCTTCTCTGCCGGCATATCTGATATTTTCTTTACAGCCTTCTTTATCGTGTCAACTGAACTGTCGCCAAGCATCACCCCGTAGCTGTCGTCAATATCAACACTGGACTCATAGCTGGCAATCGGTATCAGGCCTGCGTGCATACAGGTTATGACACTTCCGCCTCCCCCTTCAGAACACGAAGGATATATGATGGCAACACATCTATTAGCGATTTCTATAAACTCAGAACTGTTAACATCAACCCAGCCTATAGTATGGATATTAGGAGTTTCATAGAGCTCTTTATAATAAGCGCTTTCAAAATCCTTCTCTTCTCTTATAGGGCCGCAAACAGCCAAGTGGTAATCAGGCATATCAGAAAAGGCATCTAAAATCAAATCCAATCCCTTATGGACTAAGCCGCCGCTGCCTAACCATATGAAATTTCTCTTGCAGGCTTCAAAGTTCTTCCCCTCCGGCCGCTGGTAAGAAACATATGTTGAAAGCGGAATCCTAAAAATAGGCTTTTGGGCATAACGATACGTATCTATAGTAAATTGATTCCCCAATACTGTTGCGCAGTCTGCATATTCAATCGCCAGGTTCGTCTCTACTATCCTTAGCCCGCTAAGAGTCACCCCTCTCCGCCCTTGGAGTTCAAGGCCTCTCCTGAACGATGCAGTATTGTTAAAGAGCCAGTGGGCAGTATCAAGGTGCGCCACTTTGATGCAGTCACTGTTGAGTTGCCGCGCTATACGTTCAAAGTTCGTGCGAAGACCCACAAAAAATTTATATCTCTTATCAGGAATAAATGTCCTGTTCCGGTAATCTATAACGTCAACTGAATAGCCGAGGTCCAAAAACTGCCTTGCAATAAGGAGCGACTCCGAGTTATGGGTATGATTAGTAGAAAAAGGCTCGCCCTTTTTTAGGAGAAATGGCTCTATCCACAAAGAAAGCAGCACGCTTCCGCGGCTTCTGCCATTAGGCTGGATTGTAAAACGCTGCTCAATCGGAGTATGGTAATATCTCGTTACCTCCAGCCCGCACCCGTGGGCTGCTCCTTTAATAATCTTCTGCAACGGTCGTTTTATCATCTGTCCTGATAATCCTTGTGACACTGCTCAGCTTGGTTATATTTTTTGATTGAAGAAAACAGATAAAGCTTTCTATGAACAACAGAAGGTCATGGTATTACTGTTTTTATTTTGATGATCTTCCATAATCTGAGTTACAACTTTTTTAAACTCTTCTGCAAATCTTTCCGCAGTATGATTTATCCTTGCAAAATTCCAGGCCTTATGAGACATCTCTTTGAGTTTTTCAGCAGGAAGGCCGGAGATCCTTTGCACGGTATTTTTTATTGTATCAATAGAGCAATCCTTTAAAACCACCCCAAAGCTTCTATCCAAATCTACCCCTGATTCATAGCTTGCAATAGGAATCAAACCTGCCTGCGTGCAGCTTATTACAGAGCCGCTGCAACATTCTGAAGAAGAGGGATGAACATACCCGATACAGTTATTGACAATTTCAACAAACTTAGGACTGCCTACATCAACCCATCCAACAGTATGAATATTAGGGGTTTCATAGAGCTCTTTATAATAAGCTCTTGCAAAGTCTTTTTCCTTCTGTACCGGACCGCATACATACAAATGATAATCCGGCATTTCAGAGAAGGCGTCTAAAACCAAGTCTAATCCTTTATGGACAAGTCCGCCGCCGCTTAGGTATAAAAAGTTTCTGCGGCAGTTTTCAAAATCCTTACCTTCTACCCACGGTGTAAAAACCGGATTTACTTGGGGCAGGCGGTAAATTGGCTTGTTTCCATGCTTAAATGTGTTAATGGTAAATTCATTGCCCTCCATAATGATATAATCAGCATGCTTAATGCTCTGATTAGGCTCTAACAGCCTAAGCCCTTCAAGTATCTTTATGCAATCTTTATTAAGCAGCGGCGCTATCCTCTCAAGATCTGTATCCAAGCCAATGAAGAATGAATAGTTTTTCTGTGGAATAAATCCACTGTTTTGGTAATTAATAATATCAACAGAGTAACCAAAATCTAAAAAGGTTTGCGCTATCTGGAAGCATTCCGGGATTTGATTAGGATTACAAGGTTCGTCATAATCATTTGACAAAAATGGTTTAATTATATAAGAGAGAAGCACATTGCCTTGATGACCGGTTTTTGGGCTAAGGGAAACAACTCTCGTCAAATAATCTTTTTGATTATACCTGCTAATCTCCATACCAAGTTCCCTGGTTATCTGCTTAATCAATCTTTTCATAGACCTTTAATTATCTTCTCCATTTTTTGCACGGATGGATTGAATTGCGTAGCCCAGCTTAAAAGCGGCCTTACAACCCCCCCCATATCTCCTGTCCAATCTCCACGCGCAGAATCACCATCATGATTATCTACAATTTGGAAGCCAATTGCATCCCTCACAATAAAATGAGGAATAAACGGCTCTGTAGTCATCATTGCCGGCTCAACAAACAACATACCCTCAGCAAGCAAGTTGCCGGGAATCCATGCAGTGCTTATATAACGTCCTGCCGGACGAGGACGCCGTCTCCACGCAGGATCCTGGTCCATAGTCGTAAAAAGCCGAATGCCGTCATCATTATAGATGTTGAAGTTTGGCAGCAATATATGCCCTCCTTCAAATAATTCATACTCCATTTCAAGCCCGACTGAGTGGCGTATGTCCACGGTATCGGCGGTCTGGCCATCCCTTGTCTTAATCCTCACTGAACGCAACCTTGCTACATCGTCGCCGGGCGCCTTTGTTAGATCAGGCCACTCGCGTATAGATGACGAGCCGTGCCCCGAATTTAAATACAAACTCGCAATCTTATGGCATATCCCGTCGTGTAAAAGACGGCCTTCATCAAGCAAGATAGCGCGCTTACAAAGCCGCGTGATTGCGGGCATACTATGGGATACAAAAAGTACAATCCGCCCCTCTTGCCCAACCTCCTCCATTTTATTCAGACACTTCTTCTGGAAGCGCGCATCTCCTACTGCCAGCACTTCATCCACAATTAAAATCTCCGGCTCTAAATGAGCTGCCACTGCAAAGGCAAGCCTCAAATACATACCGGTTGAATAATGCTTAACAGGGGTATCAATGAACTTCTCAACCTCTGCAAAAGCTACCATCTCATCAAATTTACGGTCTATTTCAGACCGTTTCATACCCAAGATAGCGCCGTTTGAATAAATGTTCTCCCTGCCTGTTAATTCCGAATGAAAACCGGTGCCTACCTCTAATAAAGAACCCACTCTCCCGTAAATCTCCGCATATCCCTTTGTCGGCTCGGTGATTCGTGAAAGAATCTTAAGCAGTGTGCTCTTTCCGGCGCCGTTTCTCCCTATAACCCCAATGGTCTCGCCCTCTTTAACCTCAAAGGTTACATCTTTAAGCGCCCACATTGTCTCTTCAAGTTCAGAAGCTCCGGTAGCCTGGCCTCGCAGCAGCTTGCCGGCCCTGCGAAACGGCGCTACAAAGGCATCTGTTATTGTGTCACGAAGGGTTTTATACTCTTCCTGCTTCTTCCCTATATGGAATAGTTTGCTAAGATTTTCTACTCGGATTCCGATATTACTCATCTTCTTTATTAGTCTCCCTTTTCTAAGCTTGAGGTTCTCAATGGCCTACACTACATCAGCAAAGGTCTTTTCCATACGGCGAAAATATAATGCGCCGCTAATTAAAAGCACTAAAGCAACCAATGTTGAAACAATAATAATAGAGCCAGGAGCCGTATCTGTGCCTAATAAGGCCCAACGAAAGCCCTCAACTACTCCGACCATAGGATTAATGCCATACAGAGTCCTCCAGGGCTCTGAAAGGAGGCTGCTTGGATATGCGATTGGCGTAGCAAACAACCATAACTGAGTGAGGAAAGGTATTGCATATCGTACATCCCGGAACTGAACATTCATAGTAGAAAGCCAGAGCGACACCCCAAGGGAAGTAACCAAAGCAAGCAATAGCAAAAGAGGCAGCCAAACAATATTCATTGTCGGGACAGTTCCAAAGTAAAGCATCATTGCTAACAGCATGATAAATGCTATAAGAAAGTCAACAACGCCTGATAACACGGTTGCAATTGGCATAACCAAACGCGGGAAATATATCTTTTTAATAAGATTAGCGCCGCTCACTAAACTGTTTGATGCCTGGCTTAGGCCGTTTGCAAAAAAAGTCCATGGCACTAACGCAGCATAACTAAAAATTGGATACGGGATACCGTCAGACGGCATCTTTGCAAGACGGCCGAAGAAAAGACTGAAGACAACCATAGTAAATAAAGGTTGAATAATAGCCCATGCAACCCCAAGGACTGTTTGCTTGTAGCGTATCCTTATATCGCGCCATGCGAGGAAATATAATAGTTCACGATACTCCCATAATTCCTTGAGCTTAATAGATACCCATCCTTTTGAAGGTTCAATACGTACAAAAGGGATCTCTTTTGTCTTAAGCTCGCTGACTGATATTGTTTTTGATTCTCCGCTCACGATCCTCTCCTTTACCCCTGTTTTGCCAATGGCCTGATATTTATGTCTGTCACCTCAGCGCTAAACGGCAGCATCAGTGCGCTGATAACAACCGATGCAACATCTTCCGGCTGCATGAACTGCTTAGGGTTATATGCCTTCCCCTCCATGCGAAGAACTGTCTTCTGCATTGGCGTTGCCGTTCTGCCCGGGTAAACGCTGACCACCCTGATTCCATCCTCATTCGTCTCATCTCTCAGGCAGTCAGCAACAGCCTTAAGGGCATGCTTCGTCGCAGAATACTGTCCTACCTGAGCCCTTGCCCTTAGCCCAACGCTTGAGTTGATAAAAACAACCTGCCCCCTCCGCCTTTTCAATCCAGGCAGCAGAAGTTGAGTGAGAAGATAAGGAGCCCTCACATTCACCCTGTATAAACGGTCAAGGTCTTTGATAGAAGCCTCTGTCATTCTGCCCATAGCGAAGTCGCCGGCGCTGTGAATGAGTATGTCGGTGCCCCCGAAATCCTTTTCAATCTGTTTCTTCAACTGCCTCAGGTCTTCGTCTTTCTCCAGATTCACTTTATAAATATATGCATCTGACCCAATTTTTTTTATGCCTGATGCCACAGCCTCAAGGGTTTTGAGCTTTCTGCCGACAAGACAAAGCCTTACGCCTAAAGATGCCAAAGCGAGGGCTATGGCCCTGCCGATACCGCTGCTGGCCCCTGTTACAATAGCAACTTTATTATTAAGTCCGCTCACTCGTAACGATTCCTATCTCTATTGCATTTCCCTCAGCAGTCCATGCTGAGATAATGCATCAGCCGCTTCTTTAATGACCTGAAAACTGACTCCTGACTTATCGGATATATCCAGAAGCGAATAATGACCATCGGAAAGATTGAGCACCCAGAGCATAGCCATTTCCTTCTCCCTGTTGTTCTTCCCGCCGCCAAGCGCCTTGTAGAGGCCCCTTTTCCCAAGCTGAGGCTCGCACTTTGGATTAAGGTTTAGATACCTCTTATTGTTTTCAAGCACAAAAAAAACCGAAAGAAAGATTGAAAATGACTCCTTGAGGTGTTCCGGTTTCACAAACTCCATATTGTCTGCAGATGTATGATATTCCGGATACGCCCCATTAGGAGTCCGCATCAGACATCCAACAGGGAGATTGAACCCGGGAGAACAGAACTGCCGCTCATCATAGCCAAAAGGGATAAAATCAAGGCTCTTGTGCTCAAGCCCTGAGTTTTTAAGTACATTCATGACTGCCCTGTCGATCTCCGCATCGCCCTTTCGGCTCTTCTTATATGTAAATCCCCCGGCATCGCCAAGACACGCGGCAACCAAACCGTGCTTAATCCTGCCGGTCTGCGCCTCATTTTGACTAAGCCATGTGATTGACCCTATACTTCCGGGGATAAAAAGAAATCTGTAAGACATCCTTGGAGTCGCTGCGTACAGCGATTTTGCAAGAAAACTTGCCACTGCTATACCGGAGAGATTGTCATTGCAGAGCGATGGATGACAGATATGACATGACATTAAGACCTCGTCTGGTTTTTCACCTTTTATATAATATTCACCATAAGTTAAATGGCCGTCTTCAAGTGATGAATCAATAAACACTTCATATTCGTCTTCTTTGAGAGTCATAAATTGATTATGACTCATACAAAACCCCCAGTTTTCATTGTAGTACGAAGTTCTATAGGGTATCCAATCCGGATATTCAGGCAATGTAAAAAGATGCTCTTTTAATTCTGCTAAAGAGACCTTCTTCTTTACAGGCGCACTGTAATTAAGTATATGGAGATTAGATTTTTTGAAATCTATTATCTTCCCGCCCTTTGAATTCTTTACATAGGCATCTCTTATATTCCATTCCTTTGGCACAGTCCAATCAAAGACTGCTGTCCCGGAAGGCACCTCATGAATTTCCAGCGGAATATGCTCTTTGATGATATTCAATGTCTGCCGAATACCGTTTCCGGTTATGCTCCGGCATATAGGGTATAATTCAGACATCAGGCCGTACATCTGTCTGCCGATGTCTTCAGTATAAATAGTTGAACCGAGATCAGGCGTTAAAGTTTTCATATATGATGCCTCATGCATTGAAATCACTATAATTTCTGTCTTTATCGGCAATGACCGTAATATCTACAGGCCATGTAATGCCAAATGCAGGGTCATTCCACCTAACACCCCTTGCATATTCCTGAGCGTAAAACTCCGACATCTGGTAGAAAACCTCGGTATTATCAGTAAGGGTGATAAACCCATGGGCAAAGCCTTCAGGAATATACAGCATATTTCTCTTCTCTGCAGTCAGTTCAACTGCCGCCCATTGCTTAAATGTCTCTGATTTGTGACGCAGATCGATAATAACATCATATATAGCGCCCATCGTGCATCTGACCAGCTTAGCCTCTTCATATGGAGCCTCCTGGTAGTGCATCCCCCGAAGCGTCCCCTTGACTGCATTGAACGATATATTACACTGGGCTAAGTTTAAATTGAGGCCGTACTCTTTGAATTCCCGTTGACAAAATGTCCGTGCAAAGAACCCGCGGTTATCATATATCTTTTCTGGCTCTATGATATATGCGCCCTTCAGCTGTGTTTGGATAAATTTCATGGACGGACTGCCACCTCAGGTATGAACACCACAAACTTTCCGCCCCACTCCCGGATATGTGCCATCTGCTGCATGACCTCTTCCTTCAGGTTCCACGGAAGAATTACCAGATAATCCGGTTTCGTCTCGCGCACCTTGTCAGGATGATAAATTGGGATATGGGTTCCCGGCAAATAATAATCCTGCTTATGGGGGCTGCGATCAACAGTATAATCAATAAAATCAGTTCTAATTCCACAATAATTCAGAAGTGTATTGCCTTTAGCTGGCGCTCCATAACCGGCAATAGATTTCCCCTCTCTTTTTGCCTCTATAAGAAACTCTAAGATATTAAGCTTTGTTTTCTTCACCTTTTCAGTAAAAGATAAATAGCATTCAAGGCTATTAAATCCGGCGGCGGTTTCCCTGCTTCTAAGCTCCAAGCCCCTGTTACCGACAGGTTTTGAGATATCATCATCGTGCCTAACATATATCCTTAAAGAGCCGCCATGGGTAGATAATTCTTCAACATCAAAAATGGCAAGCCCATATTTAGCAAATACCTTCTCAACAGCAAGGAAGGAGAAATATGAGAAGTGCTCATGGTAAATAGTATCAAACTGGTTCTCATCTATTAGACGCATTAGATGAGGAAACTCCATGGTAATAACTCCATGTGGTTTCAAAATAACCTTCATGCCCTTTACAAAATCATTGAGATTAGGCACATGAGCTAATACATTATTGCCTATTAAAAGGTCTGCATATTTACCTTCGTTTGTAAGTTCCTTAGCTGTTTGGGTTCCAAAGAATTTACTGATGGTCGGGATTCCTTTATTCTGAGCTTCTTTTGCTACATTCTTTGCCGGCTCAATACCTAAAACAGGTATGTTTTTCTCCTTGAAATATTGAAGAAGATAACCATCATTGCTGGCGATCTCAATAATCTGGCTGTCCGGGTTAAAACCAAACCTTTCTGTCATTAAACCGGCATAATCCTTTGCATGCTTAAGCCATGATTCAGAAAAAGAAGAAAAATAAGCATAGTCAGTAAAAATATTCTCAGGGGATTGAAGCTCCGGCAATTGAACCAGATAACACTCTTCACAAACATATGTGTGCAATGGGAAGAAAGGCTCCATTTGATTAGCTTGGTCCTTTTTCAGGTATGAATTTGCCAACGGCGACATGCCTAAATCCACGAAGGTATGTTTTAAGTCGTTGCCGCAAAATCTACATGTATCTGCCATTTTTACCCTCTGTCCACTCAAGGTTCTCAGTCAGCAGGCCTTTACTTCTTAGGCCTGTTAAGACTTTCAACCTCATGAATTTTGAGTTTCTAAAATCAGTATTATTAAAATTCATTGCCTCCATGCTATCCTTTAATTCCTTGATGCTTGTTATTAAGTCAACCATGGGTTGATAATCAGGAGCCAATTTTTTGTAAAGATCAAAACTTACCCTATAGGATCTTTTATCCGGCTGGGCATTTTGATTTATTGAGATATCAACCCCGGGGATAACCCTTGCCACAGCCTCTGCCAAATCTTTTACCTGGTAGTTCCATTCATCACTGCCTGTGTTGACAGCCACGAATTCTTCTCCATCGGCCACTTGCCTCTTTATTGCCCAATCAACCGCCCTCGCCATATCCTTTATATTTATTAGCGGCCTCCATGGTGTTCCGTCACTGAGGATGGTAATCTTTTTTGAAGAAACTGCACATGCCACAAAATCATTTAATACCAAATCCAGCCTTAACCGCTCGCTCATTCCGCAGGCTGTTGCAAATCTCAGGCTTGTCACGACAAATTCTTTATCTGCTATCTTTTCCAGTTCTTCCTCAGTGGCAACCTTGGATTTAGCATAGGCTGTAAGCGGATTAAGGGGAGACGTCTCGGTTCTCGGGGCATCATCAGCAGAACCATACATGCTGCAACTGGAGGCATAAACAAACCTTTTCACCCCTGCTTCCTTCGCCTTTTTTGCCAGCTCAATACTTGAAAGGAAATTAATATCATGCGTTACATCTTCAAAGGTATTCCCCATCGGATCATTTGATATGGCAGCCAAGTGAACGACTGCATCTACCCCTGTAAGCAGTTCTTTTGGGCACTTTCTAATATCTGCAAAGTATTGAAGATCAACATTACACTCAGGAAGTATTTCTTCATTCGTCAAACAATTTGCAAAATAACCCATATCAAAACCAATCAGTGTTGAATTAGGATAAGACGCCTTTAGCCTTCGGACTACAGACGGCCCAATATAACCCATATTACCCGTAATTAATATCTTCATAAATTGCTCCTTCCATTAAGCAGTTTCTTGACATATTTGGCAACAGCAGGCGCTGCAGTGAGCCCGGGAGACTCTATTCCGACAAGATTTATAAAGCCCGGAAGGTCTTCCTTGATTACAAAATCGCGGAAACCTTCGCCGCGTCCCTGAAGCTTAGGCCTGATACCGGACATATCAGGGACAATATCCTCTCTCTTAATAAAGGGAAGAAACCTAACGGCTGCCTCATAGAATTGATCTCTTTTTGAAGCGTCAACCCTGTAATCTTCCACCCTGTCTATATAGGTCGCATCAGGCCCGAGTTTCATACGCCCGTTTAGATCCAGCGTTAAATGAACGCCTAACCCAACATGATCCTTTTCAGGCACAGGATAAACGAGTCTCTGAACCGTTCCCTTCTTTACATTGTCAATGCTGAAGTAATCCCCCCTGCAGTAGTGCAAAGTATAATCCTTCCCCACCATCTTAGCAATTGTATCTGAATATAGTCCGGCAGAGTTGATAACCCTCTCACTGACGAAATCAAAATACTCTCCATCGCTGTTTAGAGTTTTAAGCTTATAACCATTTGACAGGGGCTCAATACCCACAACCTGCGTTCCATAAGCAATCTCTGCGCCCTTCATTTTGGCATTATGCGCATAGTAGTTCATTAAATCATGAGCGCTGATGATGCCTGTTTCAGGAGAAAGGAGGGCTCCGTCTGCCTTAATATTAGGCTCCATGCTGTTAACCTGATCCCTATCAATTAGAGAAACAGGCGCTCCATTATTAACTGCGTTGCGAAAGAGCTGCTCCACCTCACCCATTTCATTCTGAGTCTTGGCAATGATCAGCTTGCCGGTCTTATGGTGAGGGATATTATTTTTTAAACATATCTCATAGAGCATCTGCCGTCCCTCAACGCACAATTGCGCTTTCAGGGAACCATGAGGGTAATAGATCCCGGCGTGAATCACCTCGCTATTGCGTGAGCTGACACCCATACCATGGGATAGGTTCTTCTCCAGGACAAATATATTCAGCTTGCTGTCAGCAAGTTCTGAAGCAATCGCCAATCCGATTACGCCAGCCCCTATAATTGTAATGTCACTGTCCATCAATTACCACACCTTCCATGGGGCTTTACCGCCTCTCCATAACTCTTCTAAGAGGTTCTTTTCCTTTAGTGTGTCCATGCATGACCAGAAGCCATAATGACGATACCCCATAAGTTCTCCATCAAGGGCAAGCTTCTCTATAGGGCTGCGCTCCCAGATTGTTTCATCGTCTTCAATATAATCAATAACCTTGGGATTTAATATGAAGAATCCGCCATTAATCCAGCCTTCAGCAGCCTCAGGCTTTTCATAAAAATCTCTAATTTGGTCGCCCTCAAGCCCGATTCTGCCAAAACGGGCAGGAGCCCGCACTATGGTTACAGTTGCAAGCTTGCCGTGCGCCCTGTGAAACTCCATAAGAGTCTTAACATCAATATCAGCTACACCGTCACCATATGTAAACATAAAAGCCTCTTCTTTTCCTAACCATTTCTTAAGCTTCTTAAGGCGCCCGCCGGTTTGTGTATTTAACCCTGTATCAACAACATGAATTCTCCAGTTAAGTTTATTGCCATTATGGATAATGGTTTCACCCTTGGTTAAGTCAACCGTGATGTCATTGTTAAGGGCATAAAAGTTAAGAAAATATTCTTTTATAAATTCGGCTTTATAACCTGCTGCAATAATAAATTCATTCACTCCGTAAGCTGAATAGATATTCATTATATGCCAGAGAACAGGCTTGCCGCCGACCTCAACCATAGGTTTAGGCCTTATCTCGGTCTCCTCAGAAAGACGTGTACCTAACCCACCTGCAAGAATAACAGCCTTCATATATCCCCCCTGCCTAATTTAAAATGAAATAGCAAGCGTATTACCCGTAGCTTGCTGAATGGAGCTTTAAATTCTCACAGCGTTAATCATATCCCTTGTCCTAAGACAAGTTTCAACCAAATGCCTGAGAAATTATTCATTCACTATCTGCAGAAAGCCGTGCTTAAGGTCCCAATTCGCACAAGTGCTGTGATAGCAGTTATAGCACTGACTTGGCATCAGGTGCTCGTTATTGACTGCGCGGCGAAGCCCCTGCAATTCCGTGCAGTTCCAGAGATCCTCAAAAGAGTTAAAGTCTGATACATGCACAAGTTTATGCGACGATGCCTGGCAGGGGCGCAAATACCCGTCACTGCCCACATAGATATCGCGCCATGGGAAAAAGCATGGCTTATGGCGGCTGAGCCCCGCCTCTCCAGAGCCCTGTATTTCAGGCAGCTTAAGTTTTATATTAAATTTTTCAGCCCTTTCACGAGCCTCTCCAAAAGACCTGCGTACCAGTTCCTGCTGATTTAGCAGAGTCTCATGTAAAAGTTCTTCCTTAAATACAGTAAGATAAACGACCTTAATCTCAGGAAGACCTAAATTCCATGCCAGATTAACCATCTCCGGGAGCTCGTGTATGTTGCTTCGTATCGCTGTGAAGATAAAATTGATATGAGGATAGTCAAGGTTTCTTTTCTCTTTCTCGGCAATTATTCTTCTCAGGGAACTTATTTCCCGGTAGAAGTTGCCTCCCTTACGGATAGAATCATTGGTAGCTGATGTTGCGCCGTCAAGGGATACGGCAAACACGTCGACATGGTAATCAAAAATTGCCTTGCTGATTTTTAGCAGTGTACTGCCATTTGTTACAAAGTACTTCCTTAGCATCGGATATCTATCCAGAAACTCCAGGATATCAAAGAATCTGGAATAGATAGTGCTTTCACCCCATCCGTGGAGCGTTATCTCTTCAACGTATTTAAAACACGGCTCAAACTGCCTTATTATTGACATCGGCATATCATTGGATTGCAAGGAGGCATCACCCCTCCCGCACATTATACAGTTGAAGTTACACCGGTTAGTCAGCTCAAAGACAAGACGCCTCGGATAGGATTTCAGCACCTCCTTGCCCTCAATAAATTCAGCATGGTTGAGGTCGCTATTTTTCTGCCTGATCTTTGTTAAAGGACTCTTAAAAAGCTCTTCCATTATCATAGATTTATTCGCATTCTTATATTTTGTACGCGTAAGATCCACTGAATCATTAAGAAGACTATGTATTATTGAAGCAATGCAGGCTCGGAAACCTCGGCAGGAGGCCTGAAGTTTGGCACCAATCTTTGGATTACAGGCACTATATCTTTAGCAGAATAATTCCTGACAACATGATTAAATTCTGATATACATTCATCAAGGTCGCATATCGAAGAGGCTGAAGGGGCCGCTATCCTTATCTTCTCATGGAATGTAGGGATAAGCGTTTCAGATGTGTCAAGCAGCTCCTCGTACAGCTTCTCTCCCGGTCTCAGCCCTGAATATTCTATCTTAATCTCTTCATTGGGGATAAACCCTGCAAGCCTGATCATATTCTCGGCAAGGTCAATAATCTTTATCTGCTCGCCCATATCCAGCACAAATATCTCGCCGCCCTTCCCTAAAGAGGCAGCCGTAAGAACAAGCTGAACCGCCTCGGGAATAAGCATAAAGAACCTCTTTATATCGGGATGCGTAACAGTCAGCGGGCCGCCCATCTTCAACTGCTCCCTGAATACAGAGACAACGCTTCCGTTGCTTCCAAGGACATTGCCAAACCTCACAGTAGTAAACTTAGTTCCGGAAGACGCATTCTTTGAAATGGTTAAAAGTTCAGCTATACGTTTTGTCGCCCCCATAATGCTTACGGGATTTACTGCCTTATCTGTTGATATCATGACAAAGCTTTCCACGTTATATCGTGCCGTAATATCAATAAGATTCTTTGTCCCAAATATATTATTTTTCACAGCCTCAATAGGATTGTACTCCATCAGCGGCACATGCTTATGAGCTGCGGCATGAAAAACAACCTGAGGTTTGTATTGTGAAAATACGTGTTCCAGTGTCGTCTGGTCACATATATCACCGATTACAGGCGTAATGGTACGCGGATGTTTTTTGCCGTTTGTGCTTTTTGCCTGCCTCAGCTCAAGGTCTATCTTGAATAACGTGTTTTCATATCTATCAAACAGTATAAGATTTGACGGGCCATATCCCCTTAGCTGCCGGCAGAGTTCTGAGCCTATAGAGCCCCCGGCTCCTGTTACTAATACAGGCTTATTCTCTATAAGGCTCCTCACAGACTCTATATTCGTCCTTACAGGCTCTCTCTGAAGAAGGTCTTCAACTGAGATTGACCTTACGTGTGCAATGCCGAATTGCCTGTGCAGAACCAATACAAGCTTCTCCTCGGTAATATATCCTAATTTTATCAGCTTTGACCCGAGCCTGCCGCCTTCCTCTCTTTGAAGCGCTAATGCCTGCTGCACCTTCTCCTCAGTCACAAGCCCTGCCTCTATTAAACGCTCTCCAAGTCTTGTTGCAAGCGAAAGGCTGCCGTTAAGTATGTCATTCATGCATGGCAGTTTTTTAATCAATACGTTGTATGGCTTGCATAATTCGTAAATCTTTTTAATGTTGTTATTGTCTGATGAGGAGAGGGTGATAAGAATCTCTTCCGGCCTGTGTGTTTCTATAAGGTATGGCATCATGCTTACAGGCCCCAAAATGGGCACTCCATGTATCATAAGACCCTTTTTGTAAGGGTCTTCATCAACAAACCCTATTGGCTCATAAACCGGCTTCGGATTATTTTTTATATCCCTTATGACAGCCTCGCCTGCATCACCTGCGCCAATGATAAGCAGTTTTTTCGCGGGAGAATCAGGAGAGGGTGAATATATAAATTCCCTGAAGACACGTATTAAGAACCTGCTTCCGCCTGAGATAATTATGAGCAAAAGACAGTCAAACACATATATTGACATTGGATAGGATGCATTGCCGGCAAGATACCTGACCATAATAAAGAAGACTGCGCTGCCTATGGTTACAGACTTAACAATTTTAACCATATCACCCACGCTTGAATAGCTCCAAATACCTTTATAGAGATCTGCCCTTACGTAAAAAATAAGCCGGAGTATAATCAGGACAGGCAGATAAGTAAACGCCATGCTCAGGAAAAAAAGCGGGATATTCGCCTCAAACCGTATAAAGAATGCCAGGTAGTTTGCCAATACGGTTTCAGCGATATGAAAGAGTGTAACGATAACGCGCCGGTTTTTGATAGTAATATCCCTTAAAAACCTGTACATAGTTGTTGTAATTTTATCTTTTTGCAATATATGCTCCCTTCAAACAAAAAGCCCGGCAGAGTGTTTACCTCAGTTCTGCCGGGCTTTAATTATCCTCACATGAGGGGTTAAAGTGCTCCGAACTATTTGAGTATTTTTTTATCTTCTACTTCTATGTATAATATTCCGCCATAGTTAAACTTAATTGTCACTTTGGCATTGGAATTTTCATTGATAATATCGCAGGATTTTAACGCCTCTATAATTTTTTGGTACTTACTGTTAGTCCTCTGCTCATCACTCTTTTTAATTCTTGCTAAGTTATTAGTAGCTATACTGTATTCCATTTTAGACACCTGCTGTTTTATCCTCCCCTCGATATGGATAATATGAATAACCATACTTCCTCTTAACATCCAAGCCGTTAAGTACAATGCCCATTATCTTTGCATTTACGCCCTTCAGGTGTCTGATTGCCTGCGCCAGGGCATCTTTTGGCGTATTGAAAGCCCTCACAACGACCACTACCGACTCTACATATGTAGATAAAATAAGGGCGTCAGACATACCTATTACCGGCGGCGAATCAATTATCAGATACTCATAGGTGGAAGAAAGTGTGTTGATAAGATTTCTCATAAGCGGTGAACTCAAAAGCTCAGAAGGATTCGGAGGGATAGGCCCGGCATTTATAAAATCAACGCCTAAGTGAGGAGCTTTTTTAATCAGCTCATTGTAGCCAATTTTACCTGAAAGAAAGGAGGAAAGCCCTGTAGAATTATCTACATTCGCATAGCTGTGGACAGATGGCCGTCTCAGGTCAGCATCAACTACAATCACTTTTGCCGGCAGCTCGATCAGGCTTTTTGCGAGGTTGCCTGCAAGGGTTGTCTTCCCATCCTGCCCTATCGGGCTTGTGATGAGAATTTGCCGCGGCGGTTTACTGATATTTGTAAATCTTATATAGGCGCCGATGGTACGAAAGGCCTCTGCAAACGGCACCATATCACTTGAGACTGCATTACTAACAAGCTCTCCGGCGTTTGCCTTCATAAGAGGCACCATTCCGATTACAGGCAGTTGCGATTTCTTTTCAATGACCTCAGCCGTCCTCACAGAGCTGTCAAAATACTCCATAAAGAAAGCGAGGAAACATCCGCCTAACAGCCCGACTATTATTGACAACCCTATATTTTTAACCTTCTGTGGCTTAAAAGGCCCGGTCGGCGCTTCTGCCCTGTCAAGAACCTGGATACTATTATTACTCTCAGAAAGTGTTGTACTGACATCAACCTCTTTAAGCCTTGTAAGAAGAGAAGTATAAAGCTCCTTGTTTGTGTCAGCCTCTCTCTTTAGAATCTGATACTGTGTCATCTGCTGCTGAAGCCGAAGGACATCTTTGCGGAGTTTCTCAATGGCAAAAGACAGAGAGTTTTCTTTTTTCACAGATATCTTATAATCAGACTCCAATGCATTAATAAGCTTCTGCTTTTCTGTGTCTATTCTGTTTCTGAGGGTCTCTATCTCCTTCTCAAGCCTGAGCATTGCGGGATATTCAGGCTTAAACACCTTTAAGAGATTAAAATATTTTGACTCCAGATCTGAATATTCTTTCTTAAGAGTTTGTATTAATTGATTCTCAAGTACAAAATTATAGTCAGCGCCCGGCTCATTTGCTTCCTTATAAGTTGCCTCTTTTGAAATCCTGTTCGCTGTTTCTCTGTCAAGTTCTTTAGAAAGTTCTGAAAGCGTTTTGGTCAGTGTATTGTCTTCTTCCCCCTGTCTTCCAAGAACGATAATCTGGCTTCTTGCAATATAATCGTTAAGCTGCCTTTCAGATGTTTCAAGCTTTGTCCTCATAGCCTTAACCTGGTCATCGAGCTTCCCCCTTGCAACCTTTGTAGGAACAAACTTGCTCTCCTGTGCAAAATTGATGTATTCATCAGCAATGGTATTTGCGGCCTCCGAGGCAAACTCAGGACTCCGGGAGGTAAAGTTAATCTTTATCAGCTGCGATTTCTTCACCGGCTGCACCTCTATCCCTTGAATCAGGAAGTCAGTTAGAATTCTTTCTTTATCTTTCTCACTAAGCTTTGGCTTATTATCATCCTCTGATGAGGCATTGCCAAAAACAGACATAAGCTCTGTGCGAATGCCGCTTTCAGAAGCAGGGTTAACTTCCGTATCCATAAGCCTTCTTATAACCCTCCTTGCAAGATTTTTGCTCTTCAGGATGTTATATTGTGTTTCATAATATTCATCAAGCGGGGTTGTGCCTTGATAGATATCCTGAAACGTAAGGACGCTCGGGCCTTCATGTTTAAGCTGAACAGTAGTAGTCGCCTTATATAATGGCGTCATTAAAAATGATGCGATCGCAGCAACTGCGACAACTGATATTAAAAACACAATAACGGTCCGTTTTCTTCTTAGCAGAACATCTATATAGTCATTTAAATGAACGCGTTTGCTCTCTTCATCTAAATGAAGGCGTTTATTTCCTTCCTCAATATAAAACCTTACATTATCGCCTCTGGGCTCTTCCTGGTGAACATGCTGCACTGCCCTGGCCTGCATCTTTGCAGCTTCTTCTATGCTTTTTTCAATTTTACTCATATGTTTTTACCTTCCAAATCATATTTTTATATTCATAATATAAATACATTATGAGTCTTGTTCTGCCTATAGCGCCCTTCCAAAAGATATAAAGCCTCTTATTGTGTCAACAAAGCCCTTCAGGAAGTTCTTCACGCCATTTTTTGAGACAATCACAATATCTTTATCCTTTAAAACAATATCCTGAGTTTCCCTCTTTAAAATTGCATCATAATCAACGTCAATTCCTTCGCGGTCCTCTTTGCCTGTATCCCTGTAGATCCTAAGCTGTCCTCTGTCTGCTTCATATTGAAAGCCCTTTGCCATAGAAATAGCCTGTGTCAGGGTAACAGTCCCCTGCATAACAAAGGAGCCTGGAGAGTTTACAGCGCCGTCCACAAATATAATTCCGCCCGGGGGGACATGTACAACATCGCCATTTAAAAGCAATACATTTAGCTCTGCATTCCCTCTTTGCAGTAACTCCTTAAGGTCTACAACCATAGTTTGATTTCCCCTGCGCACATAACAAATATCTCCTGCATTTTCTGTAAGCCCTCCTGATGCAGAGAGCATGTCAAGCAGGGACTTCTGGTTCGTTATAGTAAAGACCTGAGGATTCCTGACCGCTCCAATGACTGTTATCCTCTGGCTCCTGTACTCCCTTATAAAGACAGTAACTGCCGGTTCCTGAAGATATTTTGTTAAACTCTTATTTATTTCTGCTTCAAGCTCAGATATAGTAAGACCTCCCGCATCTATCCTGCCAATTATTGGTAAGTTAATAAAGCCGCTGGAATTAATCCGTACGGTTCGCTTTAATTCTTCCACCTGAAAAACATCTATTTCAATAAGGTCTTCAGGCCCAAGGATATAATCGCTCTCCCGTAAGGTGTTAGCAGGCTGCTTCATAAGCAGCTCATTTAATTGTTCATGCTTAGAGGAAGTGCCTGCGGTAGTTGCTATATTAGCTGATTTCGCCTCCGCTTCATTTTTGCTGTCCTTTATATTGGCAGCAGGCACACCAGCGGTATAGCCCTTTCCCGGGTCAGCCTTTACAGTATTACTGCCGCCACAGGAAAATATGCTGAACATGATTATTGATACTATGAAATATTTTAGGGATACTTGAGTCAAAAATAGTCTCTTTAGTGTATTTAAATGTATCATGGTCTTATCAGAATCTAAATAAGGCTACACCTTAGTCTGTAGTCACTGCTCCGCCCCTTCAGTTACAAGCGGCATACTGAAAACAAAATTTTTAGCTTTGCTTTCTACCACCATAAGGGCAATGGTAAAAAGTCGTTATAGTGATTCTTACTTCTTAAAGATAAGGATATTAAGGCCTGCTCTATAATCTGTTCTTTATGCATAGAGTGTTTGCAAGAAGTATTCCAGCCTTATAATGCTTTGAAATTAAACAATAATAATGTATTATTGGCGCTCTATTTACGATTTTAGTAAAAGTTCTTTACCAAACTTCTGGTAACAATCTCTTTTAAAAATATATTTAATTGATTTTACAAAGATTTTTACAAATGTAAAAAATATTAACGCTGTAAAGTTTCTTAATAGAGTTAAATTATCTTACATATGATGAATTTTTAGACAAGATTATTTTCAATATGATTATGGGAAGGAAGAAGAAAGAGTGGAGCTGAAATGGATCGAACTATCGACCTCCTGAATGCAATTCCCAGCTTTCTCTGTTTTGTATTTTACTGCATAGTTCGATAGAGTTATATCCTCTTTGATGCAGTTTGTCACGATTTTGTCACGCACCACTTGAAGGCCGCCGATAAGGAGTGTCTCTGCTACACCCGCCCGCCACTCCGCAGCCACCCGGTTTATCATAGCCCCCAATCGCTCAGTCACTTTGCTTGCAATCCTGTCATGCCCCTTGCAAAGAGTGCCTCCATGATCCTTTTACTCCGTTAGAAATTCCAGTTTAGCATTATATTTCTAACGGGGTTGACTCTGCACGGAACATTCCGGCACGGGCAAGGAGGCGATGTTGCTCCGCTCCGGACAGGCCTGCGCTCTGCACCACGCATCAAGCACATGCCAGGGGGCAAGCACATGCCTTCGCTCCTCCAAGCTTGTCCAGCGCCTTGCAGGGGATGAGAGCTTCAGCAAAGCTCGGCCAAGCGCCCGGAAAAGCCGACAGCCTCAACACAAAGCAACTGAGTGAATAGGTGCCTGATCAAGTCCTAATAAGGCCACTTACCAACGCGGTCGCAATCAGACATAAAAATTGCAAGACTAACGCAATGGTGTGTATCGATGAGGCATTGAACGACGGAAGGGTAGTGTGTAATGATGACGGTTTTTATTTGCTCAGGCGCAATTGCAGAACTACAAACACCAGCACTCTCCAGCGCTCTGCAAACGGCTGTCAAATTGTCCTTAATCCAAGTATATTTTTTATTGAATTTTGTTAAGTAGGATTTCTTGCTCGATATGAAGTCATATATATCATCTCTGAAGAATTTCGGCTCTGCGCCGCTGCGCACGAGTTTGCATTCGGCCAATACCAGGATCTTCTCTAAAGGAGAATAGCCTATGAAATCTATTTCGCCGACCTCAGGTGGAATTGAGATGCGTTCTGACCCTATGCCTATTCCATTCTTTTGAGATTTCAAGCCAGGGATATTAATCGTCTTGAAATTATCGAACACGATATTTTCAAACCATGCACCAGCCTTATTGGAGACGACTTCTACAGACTTCATAACACTCGCACTCTGCCATTCAACGGGAATCTGCTTAAAAACTATCTCGCTGTTTAGCTGTATCAGGCATTCCTTGGCCATGTTTCTGGAAAAACATAGATGTTTATCACCTGCATGATCAACTTCAAAGAAGCCCCTTCTATAAGCCCTGAATTCCTGTTTGGGTTTCCAGACTTCTCGTCCTTCCTTCAGCATGTCTTCTTTCCTTATGGTGAACCCTTCGATTGCCTTCTCCACTGCCGACAGGGGAAAACCTGATGCAGATGATAGTATTTCAATAGCATAGTCCTTCTTAATATTCAGAACAGGAAAGCCGTCTGGATCGGGCACACTTGAATCAATGAGTCGATATAGAACGCTGAATGCGTCAAGATAGGATATGCCGATGGAATTCTTCAACGCGGCTCCTATTGCTTTATCGTGCTCCTGGATATCGTAAATGACGGTTGCCACTGCTTGGCCGACATAGCGTTCTCTATTCTCGGTGTCTCGTCTCACATCTTCCGCCAGCTGACAATTGTTTGTCACATCCAAAACAAAATATTTCAAGTTTTCCGGAGGCAAGATTTTCAAGGCGGTCGCATCTGGAAAAACCATGTAGGTCTGATCACTCAAGAGGTACAAATTAACCGTCTCTTCCGCACATATCCAAAGAAAATCCAGCCCTTGCGACAACGCTTCATCGTTCAGGGGAGATTTTGCATTTCTTTCTTCAAGCAGTACTGATCTTTCGGCCAAATACTTTATCGTCCTGCGCATAATTGGGCCGATTTCGCTCCACCGCTTATCTTCGGAGGCCGCCAGGGCTCTGTCTTTATATAGACTATCAATTTCCGCAGACTGATCGTATTGGAATAATAGGAAGTGCAGGAAATCGCTGCGGGCTATTAACGGTATCAGCCGATTGAGTTCTGTAAAGTAATACGAAAATTGATGCTGAATGATCTCGTTGATTTGGGGCTTGTCATCGTATTCTCCAACGGCATATTTGCTGTAGAGATGGCGCTGGACTCTTTCTCTGACGATCAGCTCAGAATGTATTTGAGGTCGGTATATATTTATACCACCTATGTTCTCGTAATTCATAATATTTCCCGCTCATAGAGAATTAAAAGACAATCAGCAAGACGCAGCCAAGCCACTTGTTCAATACCTCGTGTCTACATAAAATCCTCTGCGGCCAGAACAGGGATACCCTTGCTTATCTTTATGTTTGCCGAGCTTCGGATCATTCGTCTTATGGGTAAACTTCTTTCCGCAATAGCTGCATTCGAAGATATACTTTGGCCCATGGTTGGATGTTGTGCTTCCCGGTCTTCTACTCGCTGATTTGATCCGTTGCGGCATTAAGCTGCCAATCCCACCTGTTCGCATCGTTATAGACGGGGCGGATAGAGGACCGGCAGCGCTCAGCTCTATCGCAAACTTGGGTGTAAACTGTATGCTCTGGGTTCACCCGTTTCATGCTTGACAGCATACAGCAGCAAGTTCCCCTCGCTGGTTTGACGCAAAGAGTATGGCTCAATAATCGGGGTTTTTCTTATTCCCTTTGCATCGATGTAATTCAACTGAACACAGAGGTGGTTTGCAGCTGCAAAGCGTACCGGCTCAAGCGGCACCTTGGTGTGCCATGCCTGCGCCATGACCGGCACGCGCCAGGAAGAATCGATAGTCTGCCTCCCAACAGGTATAACAGGAGGCGCGGCTTTTTCGACTGCACGATATAACCATTCAAACACTTCGGGAAGCTCCTGCCAGAACTGCTCAAAAGGCGGTAATACAGGCACCTGATGGCCGAGCATATTTTCCCATTCCGCCACCAGTTCTGCCTGTTCTGGTTTGGCTTTAAGTATCTCCATGGTAGGAACAGGCATGCCTTTGAACGCGCATTTTGCTTCGAGTATGCTCAAAATAAGTTCGCGGCCCTGTCTTGTGCTGTCATGCCTATAAAGATGGATCACGTCATAGAGGTCCCTTGGCCTCAGCCGCTCGCTCAAGGCCCTGATCTTCTCGGCAAAAACTTCTTCAAAGCAGTAGCACGGGACATGTATACCGCCTTCCGGCGTGTCAGAGTAAGGATGAAACACTTCACGGCTGACAGGGTCTGCCACCAAAACCTCATCGTCTGTCAGGTCCAGCTTTATGCGGGGAGGGTCACCGCCCGGCCGCAACGGGCCTCTGTATGCAATCCTTCCCTGAACAGATGTCTTGCCACGGGGATTTTTGTAAACTTCGAAGCGGATCAGATCGCGTGGGACTTCAATGCCTGAGGCATCATAAATCCAGCCGGCTATTTCCCTGAAGGTATTGACCAGGAACCCTTCGTCCTGATGTTCGGCGTCAGCCAGGGTAAAGTCCAGGTCCTCAGAAAAGCGGTACGTCTCAAAATAGCACTTCTTGAGGCACGTCCCGCCTTTGAATGCCCAGCTTGCACTGAGTTCCGCATGTTGTGCAATCCCGGCTAACAGCCACCCGAGCATATAGTCTTTCTCGATAACATTTTGAGCAAGGCCAAACTCTCTTGAGAAGTCCATTATCTCCTGGCGGTCTATCACATCAGTTCTCCCCATTAGAAGACGAATGTCTTCTTTTTTGATCTATCCAGTTTTCCGGCACCCAAAGCCTCCAGCGCGTTATTAATCTGTCAGCCTTAAGCGAAGGATCAAGGTTAGTATTCCCCTTTGTCATTTGAGCTCTGCATTCATTCAGGGCCGCTTCCTGATCAGGAGCATAGCGCTCCAACAGGAACCCGAGGCGTTTAAATACCGCGCCATTGCCAAGTTGTTTTGCATAATCGATCAGAAGCTGAATATTATTGTTCTCAGACTTCAGATAGTTCAGGAATATGTCCACAGTCGGCCGTATCCCGCCGCCAAGTTTCGGGTCTGTCAGCATATCAAGGATAGTGCGGGTAGGATCAGCGACAGATACCTTTACCTGCCCTTTCCAGACCGGCTTTATTCCGAAAAGCGCTTTTTCAGATATCGTGTAGAGCATAAAGCCTGTTCCCTTGATCACAGGGGCGCGATCCCGGGGCTTCTGCGTTGTAAGGACAACAACAGTGCGAAAAATCTGCTCTGTGAGATCCCAATACTCGGCAGCGCTCCACCCGCCGATATAGCAGGGTGAAAATAATCGCACAGCAATAATCCATGCATCTTCCAGAGGGATATCGGCGGTACGGGATTCAAGGGCCACACGCACATACAGGCCCCGGCGCACACGGGAAAGCCATCCCTTCTTCGCCCAGCGGGAAAGCATCTTGGCTGCATCGGTAGAGGTGATTTTAAGAATGCCAGCAGTGTCAGTGACCGAGATGGTGCCTCTCGTCTCCCGGAACAGCTCTGAGAGCCGTTTTCTGTCTTCCGTCCCTATGCCTGTTAACGTTTCCATAGTATATCAAAGGAGTAATAGTTCATCTTATAGTTGAACTATAGCATATGTCATATACTAAAGTTAAGGCTGGAGATATATGAAAAGAGTAATACTTCAACGAATAGATGATTAACTACGCACAGCATATACTATGATTGCTATCCCTTTTTGCGGGGAATACTAAGGTCTTATCCCCCTCTCCGGTTATCTTCAAACATATCGACAGGCATCGGGTGAATTAATCGCCAAACCATCTTAATGGGTCGCTCACTCTCATAACTGACGCGCTCCACAGGCCCAAGATAAGTAAACGGAACTGTAACGCCATTCCGTTTTTTTTGGTCTCGTGCAAAAATAAGAATAGTGTATCCTCGTTGTTCATGGTGAAGCAGGTTCTGACCCGTTTCGGACTGCTGAGCTGTGTTTGACTGTGATTCCCAGTGCAACAGCTCTCTGCTTATGGGATAATCTGCATACATAGTACTCGGAGAAAATTCGCGCTCAGTTTTCTGATAGGTTATCAGGAGAACATACGCCTTTATTCTCGGGAAGTGGAAAACTCCGACACCTCTTTGGCCTGCTGTCTGGAGTGTTGCCTGTCCTAACCCAGCCAGAATATCTGTGCTTCCGTATTGAGCATGCAGTTCAAACGGGCAGGCAAAAGGCAAAACAGGAATGTGGCCATTGACCTCTGAATTATCTTGCGACCAAGCAAGAACTTCTTCCAGGTCAACGAGTATTGATGGATTCATTAAAAGCCGTGAAAACGCATCTTCAAGCGAGGTTATACCAAGATTATTTCCCGAATCTCCCCATATCCGATAGTAAATTGACATGGCAGAATCGCCAGCGAGTGTTATAGCCTCGCTGATGGCTCCTTGCGAAATCTTGGCAATAACTTTACGCAATAGCGCAACTTCTTTTGGACCACTGATGAACGCTGTCCGCACCAGTGTCTTTTTGAGCCGAGCCAGATCCGGATCAGTTGGAATCGGCGACAGGTGTGCTTTTGCCTTCCATCCACTCCATGTCTCACTGACAAGAAGCGTCTCAGGCTCATAATCGTGGTAGCGGACGAAATTGCCGAAGGTCAGTTCCTGCCCGGTCTCGCTGGTAAAGGTCTGGAGTCTATCGGGCACTTGAACCGCTAACCGGCCAAGGTTTTCCTTGATGTTCTCCAGAACATACTGGCGCGATAGACGGTCGAGTTGAACTGAGCAGCCGGCGGGGAGATGGGGAAAATCAAGCTCCACTTCTTTATCAATTGAGAAGCGGTGTCGCGGCAGGAGCGACTTGAGTTTGGTGTCGATCCGGTAGCGGCGATGTGTCTGACCAACAAAATCCAGGACAGTGAGACAATCCTTGCCTGGCGCATGGCGCAAGCCACGTCCCAACTGCTGAAGGAAGACGGTCAGGCTTTCCGTGGGGCGGAGAAAGAGGACGGTGTTTATCTCAGGCACGTCAACACCTTCGCTTAGCTTGTCGACGGTGAAGAGAAAGGTCAGCCGCCCGGTCTTCAGATCATCCAGCAGTTTCTGACAGCGTCCATCTTCCACTTCAGATACAAATGCGCCTGACGGAATCCCCTGTGCGTTGAACATATCTGCCATGAAAACAGCATGCTTAATGGTGACGCAGAAACCGATCCCCTTGATTGTGCTCAGATCAGGTTCATAGCGATTGAGCGCTGTGAGAATGGCCTCAACACGTTGCCTGGCCCGCGCATGATCCATAACATAGACGTTTTCCAAGGCTGTTGCATCATATTTGCCATTGCGCCAGAACTGATCCTGATTGATATCAACTGGGTCAGCTACACCAAAATAATGGAAGGGGCAGAGGAGCTTTTCCTCCAATGCTTCGGGAAGGCGAATTTCAGCGGCAAAACGATTGCCGAAATCAGCAGCAACATTGTCACCATCCATACGCTCTGGGGTTGCAGTCAAACCGAGAAGAATCTTTGGAGAAAAGTTTTCGAATATTGGACGATAGCTTGCCGCAGTACCATGATGGGCTTCATCGACAACAATGTAGTCGTAAAAGTCTCCACCCACCTGTTCCCATAGTCGCCGACTCGCAAGCATTCCCACTGAACAGAACAGGTGCTCCAAACGATTGGCCTGATATGAGCCTACCAACAGCTCACCGAAATTCTGGTCACGCAGGACATTACTGAAGGTTGCTCGTGCCTGTTCCAGAATCTCCTGGCGGTGGGCGACGAATAATAGCTTTGCCTGTCTTTGATTTTGTTGGAGGAAACGCTTGAAGTCAAATGCAGCAACCACCGTCTTTCCGGTCCCTGTAGCCGCGATGACGAGATTATTCCAGCGGTCATGAACGCTACGTTCCCGTTCCAGAGCTTCTAAGATACGCTCCTGAAAAGGGTGTGGGCGAAGATCAAAAAACACCGCAGGCCCTGCCCTATTTGGATTACGGGCACGGTCAATGGCTGTACGGAAGAGAGTCGGATTCTCGGGATCAAATGGCACGAACTCACGGCTGTTCCAATAAGTCTCAAACTCAACGGAAAACTTTTCGAGGATATGTCCCATGTCTTGGGCAGTGACCTTCAGATTCCATTCCAGCCCGCTGGTAATTGCCGCATGAGACATATTAGCAGAACCTATATAGGCCGTAGAGAATCCGCTCTTGCGCCTGAAGTGGTACGCCTTGGCATGGAGTCTGGTCCGTTCAATGTCATAGGAAATACGGACATCCACGTTCGGCATCCGGGCCAACCACTCCACAGCCGGAGAGTCAGAGGCACCCATGTAGGAAGTCGTTATCAGCCGGACCGGGATATGGCGATCACGTAAATCCTCAAAAGCTGGCATCAATAAGCGCAGCCCGGACCATTTGATGAAAGATACCAGGATATCTACCCCGTCGGCAGACCGCATCTCTTCGTGCAATTCATGGGCAAGTTGTGGTTCTTGGGGGGAGCCGGTAAAAAGACTACTTTCTGATATCGGGGTGTGTGGCCGGGGGATACCAGAAGTCCCATAATTTGGAGGGGTAACTTCAAGGAGTACCGGCTTATGCTCTGGAATGAGTCTATACTTTTCAAGATGGCCTCTGCCTGGCTCCCCAGCAACTTGACCAAGAATCTTGTTACAGAGTGCAAGTCGTTTTTCCGGATCGGACTCTTCTCTTAGAGCCTGCTCAAGTACCTTTGCCACGAAAGTAGCATAGCGGGCCGGCTGCTCTTCTGGATCAAGCTTTCCAAATATCGTTCTTAGTTCTGGATACTGGGCAAGCAGATCGCGGAGGTATTCATCAAGAAGAGCTTCGTAAATACCGTGGGCAATTGGCTTCATGTAATAGCGGCTTTCAGACTATCGGTGTAAGTTTGAATTACGGGTAAATCGGCAGCAGCCCAATCAAGTGTATGCAGATCTTCCGGTGGAAGCCAGGAAAAAGCTGCATGCTCATGCAATGTTATTTCGCCGGATGCTATTGTGCAGACAAACGGATGAAGTGTGACAGTAAAGGTGTGGTAGCTATGCGTATGCGGAGGCAATGTGCGCCGCACGGTTATATAAAGCCCAAGCTCCTCGATGAGTTCTCGTCGCAGACATTCAGCCGACAGCTCGCCGGGTGCGATCTTGCCGCCGGGGAATTCCCACTTGAGAGGCAGGCTCATCGTGGCGCTTCGCTGGGTTGCAAGCACTGTGCCTCCTCTTTCAATAATTGCGCAAGCTACCTGTAAATGCCGCATGGCAGAAACATACTGGCCGTTTTAATTTTCTTGATGACACTTTCAGCTATCCCCTTAATATTCCAACTCTTGTAGAACTCTTCACTCATGCGCCCCTCCTTTGCCAGCGGGAAATGGTCTGCCCATTCATGTTGCTTCTCATGTCCACGTCATGCCCCAGTTCAATGAGGAAGTGCAACACTTGGAGAAAAGGCCTTATGTCTGGTACTCTGGGTGGATATGGAAAAAAGGTATAAGCATATGAGTCTTGAAGAGAGGGATAGGGTAGCAGAAATGAAGTCGTTTGGGCACACAG
>JACQXF010000081.1 GCA_016208855.1 Nitrospirota bacterium
CGGGAATCCATTGTCTTTCTGAAACAAATAAAAACCTGGATTCCCGCTTAAGGACTGCGGGAATGACGGCTCAAAATACTCAAAACAAATGTAAAGAACTGTTAGTAACACTACACTAGAATATACTTATCAATTGAGGCTCTTGCAAAAGTCCCTAAAATATCCCCTCCCCTTGGGGGAGAGGGTAAGAGCTTGCCCCGTACTTGATACGGGGGAGAGGGGTATTTTCAGGTCAATGACACAAAATAGGATAGATAAAAAAGGCTGTCCCGAATATTCGGGACAGCCTGTCTGAAGAGTGCTAAATAATATACTTACTTCTTTTTTGAAAGCGCTACACTCAGGTCTGCTGCCTTGCCTGCTGAAACTTCTACATCCTTTGTGACCTCATCAAGTCCTTCGTGCCATACCCTGACTTTATACTTTCCAGGTGGAAGGTCCTTTATCTCAAAATTTCCGTTTGCATCGGTTACTGCTGCATAAGGATTCTCTGAAACATATACAAAAGCCCTCATCCAGCCGTGCGCGTCGCACTTCACATTATGCAGGCCTGTCCTTTTTACAGCCTTTGTTATAACCTGATCCTTCTTTGGAAGTGCAAGATTATAAACTGTCTGCCTTGCGTTTGCAAGTATAAGGCCAAGGTTTGTGTTGTGAAGCATTGGGTCGCTGTTCTTTATTACAAAGTTTGCGCCTTTATAAGCAATTCCTACTAATGGTTCAAAAACACATTTCTTGTTGTCAATTGTAATGTCAGTCTTTGGGGCAGCCTTGCCTTTTTTAACATCCTCTACCATAACCAATGCGTTTTTTACTCCAAGGTCTGCTGAAAGGATATACATCATTGCAGGCTGGCTCTTTCCGCATATTTCCACATCCTTGTCAATCCTGATGACAGGGTCATCAATCTTTGCCGAAGCCTTAATCTTTCCCTTAATGCTTCCTCCGTCCTTTACATCCACAACATCGTAAGCAAAAGAGACTGTGGCGAACAACATAAAAACTACTGCTAAGGCTAAAATCTTCTTCATCTTCTCCTCCTCCGTTTTCTTGTTTTTTTAGGGCAATGCCCTTTTTTGTTTACTTCATTATCTCTTGTATATTCTTATGCAGCTCCGGCTCGTGTATGTAATGCCCCACCACCTTTCTTATATTCTTCTTTGAATCAACAAATATTATCACAGGGACATAGTTTATGTCATATGCCCTGAGCACATCCTCCCTGTTTCCTGCAAACATGGGGAATGTAAATCCAAGCTCATTCCTATAAGACTTTATAAGCTTCTGATCCTTAGCCATTACATTGACTCCGAGAATCAGGAGCTTATCTTTTTGAAATTTTACCTGAGCCCTTTTCAGATAGGCTATTATCTGCACACAGTAAAAACAGGCGTTATGGGTAAAATACATTACCGTAGGCCTGTCAATAAGCTTCTCTAAATTCACCATCCGTCCGCTCTCATCCATAAGCGTGAAAAAAGGAGGCGGCGAACCCTCTTTTAATTTGCTGCTGCCCTCTGAGATAAGAGGCAATAATAATATACACAAAAATGATATAACTGTCACTATAGAGATGTATTTTTTCGCCAAGTCTCTTACTCCTCCATATCAATTAACTGGTTCTTTCTCATTTCAAGTGGGTAATTACTTCCCCTCCCCTCAAGGGAGGGGAAATTTTAAGGATCACCCGACACCTCTGCGGCAGGGTGGTTACGCCTATGCCTCCATATCAACCAACTTATACGTTATCGTGTTTCTGTAATGATGCCCGTATATTAAAGGCATCTCATTATACTCTCCATGCGTAAAGTACAGGCTGTTTAAAGGCTCCCCTGCCTGCCCTGGCTTAAGTATTATGCCCCTGCCTGTGGATATCTTAAACCTGTTTGGAGAAAGCGTGCCAAAAAAGAATTCCCTCAAGTCTCTTCTCTTATTTGCCTCTGAAACATCAACAGGAACCCACTGGTTACTGCCAATATGAAACCTAACCCAGCAGTGCGCCCCTGTGCAGTCGCCCTCCATCTTGCCTTCTTTGCTCATTGCTGACGGATAAGGAAGCGGTATCCCCTGCTCCCACCTGACAGGAATTCCTTTATAGATCATCATCGTCCTAAAGAGGGCATGGAAGTCATCGCATCTTCCGCGCCTCTGCTCAAATGTCCATGTGCTTATACCCTGCCCGCAGCCCGGTATCAGTTTATCGTACGTGAGGTAATCCACAAGCGCACTATATATCTTCCTTCCAATCTCAAGCGGAGACTTTTCTCCTCCGACTACATCATCAACAAACTTTGTTATCTTACCATCCCATTTTTCCCTCTCAGTAAGCGCCAAGTGTCTCTTTGTGTCTTCAGAGGCATCTGTAATAGTTCCTGTCCTTTTTCTGCGTATCTTATAAGAGATGCTTATGCTGTCTTCTTTTTTAAGCTTGTCTGAATTAACATAAACCATCTTATTTCCATAAAGAGACTCTTCATTGATAGTAAATGCCTGAGGAGAAGATATTGAAAGACTTGTTATTTCCTGCTCCTGGTCGGTTTGAGGCAAAGGCACCCAAAGGCTGACCATGCCGCCTTCTTTTGGAGGTGTTAGTATTTGTGTTTTGTAAATAACATTAAATACAAGCGCCTTGACTTCTGAGTCAACAATATCTTTCTTTTTGCTTACTGCCTTAGCCTCTGCAATATTAAAGCTGGCTGCTTTATTTATTGCCATTGCCCCTGCGCTTACGGCAGAGAGCTTTATAAAATCCCTTCTATTCATGACAGCCCCTTTATCTTCTTTATAATATCCTTCTCTGAAAAATTATAATCAGTCTCATGCCTGATAATGCCCTTTTTATCAATTATAACCATCTTTGGACTATATTCAATATAGTATCCCTCCGGAATATTTTTATCTTCAATCCTTTTGGAGGTCACGCCGTAAAACTTCCATATCTTTAAAAGCTCATCTTTTGCGCCTGATACAAACATCCATCTCCTGTCCTTTTCAGCATCCAACCTGTAGAGACTGAAATATTTTTTCATCCTCTCAGGCGTATCATTATCAGGGTCAACAGATATATGGAAATAGACCACGTCCTTTGGCGTCTCCATTGCCTCATCAAGCGCAAAAAGCCTTGCCGTGACAACAGGGCATCTCAGGGAGCAATACGCATAGGAAAAAACCAGGACAACCGTCCTGCCTTTAAGCCCCTCCTGGGTAACAGGCTCTCCATCCCAGATGTTAAGATTAAAGTCCGGGGCCTTCCTCCCCGACGCGCAGGCATAAATAATTATACCTGCAAGGAGTACTGCTATAAGCCGCTTAGTTGCCGAGCTCAACTTTAATCTCTGAGACCTCTCCCTGCGCAACTTTTATCTTCCTCTCCTGCATCCCAAACCCTTCATGCCAGACCTTAAGCACATATTCACCAGGAAGCAGGTTGTCCAGCACAAATGCCCCCTTCTCATCCGTAACAACTGCATAAGGATGGTCAAATATAAATACATAGCCCCTCATCCATGTATGGGTATTTGATGTAACACGAATAAACCCTGTGTCAGGATGGTATCTGTGATAAAACTTTATGGGCTTTTCAATATGCGTGTCTTTATTTGGAAGAGCAATATTATATATAGTGGCTCCCTCTTTTAACGGTCTGGCTGAGACCTTTCTCTGGTACTCAAGCCAGAGTTTTAACTGAAGCGTATGAAGCAGGGGGTCTTCATTTTTAAATACAAACTTTCCGCCTACAAAGCCAATGCTCACGAGAGGCTCTGCAGCGCACTTCTTCAGCGTCAGATTTACTATTGACTCCTTTGGCAGGGACTTGCCTTTGCCCGGGTTGTCTATAAACACAACTGCATTCTTTATCCCCGAATCAGAGGCGATAAACTTATTCATCTTCTGTTCCTTGCCGCAGACATCCTTGTTTGTATCAATAGCAACTGCCTCATCCTGTGGAATTGCCCCTTTGACCTTAACAACACCCTTAATCGTTGCACCGTCTTTTACCTCCACCACCTCATGGGCAAAAACCAAGCCCGTAAATCCAAGCATCAACACAAGCGATACAGCAACTGCCAAAAGATACTTTTTCATCGGGATTCTCCTTATTTACTAATCAGTTCATTAGTATGAAGACACGTTTGTCATGCCCGCAGGTAGTAAGCGGGCATCCAGTGCCTTTCTGGATTCCCGCTCAACAGACTGCGGGAATGACGCTTATGTATGCTTACTTATGAACTCCTTAGTAGTTTTGAGTTTTTAATTTTTAGTTTTGAGTTAAGGAATTAAAATTTAAAATTCATAATTTCATACAAGATACCTTCTCTTAAAAAGCCGGTAGCTCGCCGTAAGGGGCAGAACAATCCAGAGCGCTGATATTCCCCATAGTATAGACGCCCTCATATATCCGGGCAGCTCCACTGATACAAGCCCAAGGAATACCTTTAGCTCGCCAATGGAGAGAAAATTCAGTATCCGGTATACATCAACCGGGTTCAGTATAAGCAGCGCAGAAAATATATCATTGTTTACAGCGCCCTTTGTAACTACAAGCAGGCCGATAAGCCCGAGGTCATAGAGTATGGCAAAAAACAGCCAGAGAAATACTGTAAAGGCAATCACCCTTGCCCTTTCAATAAATAGTACTGATATCACAAAAGATACGCTAAGGAAGATAACCCCAAGGATAAGTGAGTTTAAAATAAACAACAGATAGCTCAAAAACGACTCCATGCCAAGATTAATAAGCAGCAGCACGCCTGGGATTCCAAGCCCTGAAAGCGTAGAGATTGTAAGGGCAATCGCAAGTCCAAGAAACTTTCCTGAGATTAGCTCCGCTACTGTGATAGGCGAGGCAAGGTATATATCAAGCGTCCCTTTATCCCTCTCGTCTGCAATAATGCCGCCTCCAAGCGTAAGCGCAAGGATAGGGATAAAATAGGTCACAAGGCTTGTAAGGCTCGCAATAGTAGCCTCCATGCTCCTGAAGCCTGTGACTCCTGATGTAGCTCCCCCAAAATATGATATAACGATTGTAAAAACAGCAAAGCCTGCTGCAATGACCAGCACCCATCTGCTCTTTAATTTATCAGAAAGCTCTTTTTTTGCGATTGCCTTCATGGCATCAGTGAATACCAAAGAATACCTCCTCAAGGTTAGGCTCCCTAAGAGAAATATCAGTAAAGCTTTCCTTCATCTGCATGATTGCTCCAAGTATCTTTATCTTGTCTTCCTTCTGAATACTCGCTGTTAAATAGCCGTCTTTGTAGCCTATATCCTTGGCCCCTTCACTGCTGAGGACATCCTCAAGTCTTGCGTTTCTGTCCTTCACGGTTATATAAATCTTCAAGGGCAGATTCAACCCCCTGTAAAGCTCCTCAAGACTTCCTACTGCCGTTAGCTTTCCCAACTTCATTATAGCCACCCTGTCTATCCTGTCCTCTATCTCAGCCAGAATATGAGATGAAAGTATAACTGTTAGTTTTTTCCTCATCCTCACATCAGCAAGTATATTGTAGAACTCCTTGGTGCCGACAGGGTCAAGCCCTGAGGTAGGCTCATCAAGCACAAGAATATCAGGGTCGCTAAGAAGGGCCTGTGCAAAATTAAGCCTCTGGCGCATTCCCTTTGAATAGCCCCCTACCTTTCTTCCTGACGCAGACTCAAGCCCCACCTTCTTTAAAATCTCCGGGATAACGCTCAAACTTCCGCCCTTAACCCCTGCAAATAATTGAAGCGTCTCCTCACCTGTAAGGTTGTCATAAAAGCTCACCCTCTCAGGCATATAACCTATCTTCTTTTTAAAGTCCTTCCATTTCTTTTCTGTCAGCTCCTCTGAATTGACAAGGACACTGCCTCCGGAAGGCCTTATAATGCCAAGCATGGTTTTAAAGAGGGTTGACTTGCCGGAACCGTTTGGCCCTACAAGGCCCAATATCTCTCCTTCATGTATCTTTAAAGATACTTCTTCAAGCGCCCTTACATCTCCAAAGTCCTTTGATATGCCTTTAAATTCAATCATAAATAGATGAACTTCATAGAATACAGAAGTCAGAATACTGAATAATAAAAGTTTTTATTCTGCCTACTGTCTCCTGTATTCTGAATTCCAATTCCTTAATGTGCTCCCCCAAACTTCTCTGCATCGCCGTAGTATTTTACAGGATTATACGGATACCTTGCCATCAGCTCTTTCCAGTTACGGTGTTTAGGAAGCATCGCAGGCTTTGTGTCCAAAACCTTAGGCACCTTAAGAATAGGAAACTGCTTCTCAAGCATCCAGAGAAGCTGCATGGAAGGGCTTGCATAAAGAAGCTTGGCAGCAGGGTATCTCCATAATATATGGTCAACAACCGTATTGGATTCATAAGGGAAGTCCCCGTTGCCGTCGCCCTGAGCATCCCATCCAAGATAGTCGCTCCAGTAGTTGCCGTTCCATTCTTGGTCTTTGCCTGCAATAAACTTTACCTGCGCCTCATTCTGGACAAAAGAATTATTGGTTACTATATTCTCTTCTGAACCGCCCCAGCTGTGAAGGCCAAGACTGTTATTCATTATAAGGTTAGATGCTAAATTATTAAGCATGGAGTTATAAAAAAATACCCCCTTTGAGTTGCCTATCACTGTATTGCCTGTTATCTGGCTGCGCGTAGCCTGAATTAGAAGCAGCCCGTGTGTCTGATTTCCTGCCGCCATGTTATCGGCAATTAAAGAGCCTTTTGAATACATAATTGCAAAGCCAACCAGATTTCCAAATGCCCTGTTGCCGGAGAAAACAGTCCTGTCCACCCACATCGTATGTACTGCGTAGCGGGAATCTTTTACCTCGTTCCCTGTAATCTTGCCGTCATGAGAGACCTCAAGGTACATGCCGTCACGGCAGTTGCTGATCTTATTTCCTGATATAGTTGCCTCATGGCTGTCTGTGAGATAAACGCCGTTTCCGCGGTAATTCCTCTCAAGGTTCTTCTTGCCCTCAATTGTATTATTCTCAACCATTATACCTCTTGCCCCTACACTCCAGACTGCATGCATTGCATTAAAGAACTGATTGCCCTTTATAATGGCATTGTCAGCTCCTTTGGATATATATACTGCTGAGCTTTGCAGTTCGGACTGGGGATTTTCATCCCTTATGGTAAAGCCTTCTATAATTACGCCCTTGCCTGTTATCTCTACTATAGTTCCGCCGTTTTCAATAATAACAGGGTTGTTTACCCCTTTAATATGCAGGGCATTTTTTATCTTGAGGCGCTCCCTGTACTCTCCGCCCTGTACTTCTATAAAGTCTCCGTCTTGGCCCTTGCCCCTTTTGCTTTCTGTTTTATCAGAACAGGACATCTATCTTCATCCCAGAAATTCAATTGGCACTGCATACAATAAAAACATTCGCTGCTGTCAATATAGCCTTCTTTTCCAATCGCCTGTGCCGAGCAGTCACGGCCGCATATCTTACATGTGCCGCACAGGTCGTGAAATTTAACCCTTGTGATATTCATCCTCTTAAGCAGGGATGGCAGAGCCAGGGCTGCCCCAAGCGGACACAGATAGCGGCAAAACGCCCTGTAAATAATTACAGATGCAGCGGTAATCACCGCAAAATACAGCACGAAGTACCACTCTCTCCGAAGCTTCAGCACAAATGTCCTGAAGGGCTCAACCTCTGTAAGATATTCCGATAGCATAAAGTTATAGAAAGAAACGCCTGCTATAACAAGAAAAATGGCATACTTAAGATATACCATTTTCCAATGCACCTTCTCGGGAAGGGCTATCCTGAATCTTGAGAATTTCTGATAGACCTTATTTAGAAGCTCAAGCATTGCTCCATAAGGACAGAGCCAACCGCAAAAAACGCCCCTGCCCCAGACTATCAGCGTAAATAGAATAAAGATAAATGAGAGAAAAATATACGGCTCTAAGATATAGAGGGTGCTCAAAGGAAACTCTATATCTCTCAGGGCATTCAGCAATATCACAATGTTTGTTGTTGTAGGCTGCGCCTTAAGCACGAGCCCAACATATACAAAAGAAATACAAAGCGTAATGTATCGCAGAGCATTAAACAGCCTCCTCCTGCCTGTAAGGCGATTCATAAAAAGCATGAGAAGGATTATAAATAAAAGAAATACAGAAAAAGCTGCTATGTGAAGCGCCTTCTGCTGCCATACAGGAAGCCAGAGGGATGCATCTGCAAGATTATGGATATTCTCCACGTTCAGCCCCGCGCCTTACAACTTCTATTCAAGGAACCGCTCTGGAATCTTATACTCTGCACTGAAAGACCTAAACTCCTTCTTAACCGCAGAAGTGCGATACGGCAATAAGAGGTTTAATTTAAATGGCTCTGCAGGGTCAAACTCCTTATCTCTTATCACAAACACCCCGCCCTCATTTATAGAAGGGGCGCCCTTTGCGTTAAGCTCAGACAAAACCCTGTAGTCTCTATCTGCAAACATAAATACCTTTGCCCCTTGCTCTATGTTGAACCTGTCAAATGTGCCGCCCCTGACAAAACCTGTGCCCTTAAATGAACCTTTGCCTTTTGAGAATATAGCCACTGCTGACTCGCCGGGCCTTAGCGCTGTCATAACATCATTATAATACCTGTCTCCAAGAAGGTTCCTGCCAATGGAAGGAGGCGTTATAACGGCAACATGCAAATCAAGGTATGCATCCTCCCCCTCTATGCCTAACTCCTTTGATGTTACCAGAAGATTCTTCAGAGCGCCTGCCTTTTTAAGCTCATCCCATGAAAGCGCGCTATACTTCTGGCTAATCTTCTGTCCTTTGCCTTTTGCAGCCTTAAGTGTTCCTGCAGCATCAGCAACCTTCCTTGCGCTTTCAAGAATTATGGAGTTCTGAACAACCGCTGTAACTGTTGCGCCTGTAACAGCATCAATTGAGATCTCCTTACCAAGCGAAAGAGGCTCTTTAATGCTTTTGCCTTTATACTGTTTTATGAAGTTAAGATAGTGTTCCTCTTTAAGCCCTATAAGCACTATCGGCTCTGAATGGAAAAGGAGCTTTACGCCTGTAATAGTGTTGTTTGTGTCAATGCCAATGAGTGTCTCTAAGTGTTTTCCTGAATATCCAATAAGCCTGCTTGTCCATTCCTTTGATATTAATACATACCCCACAAGCTTATTATCCTTATACCCCTCCCAGTAGCCTTTCTTCTGCACAAACTTTGCTGCAGGCAAAACATCTTCAAGCTTATATTCATATCTATGTTCAAACATTTTCCATTGATCGCCATAAACAGGCATAAAAGAGGAAAGGATAAAAATAGCAAATAATAATGCTACGAGTTTCTTCATCTCATATCTCCTTGTTTTGTTGGTTTCATTGGTTTTATTAGTTCTATTGGTTTTATTGGAGTTTTAACTAATTAGACCAATCAAACCAATAAGACTAATTAAACTATGCAATTATCTTACATAAGGACTATCTTTAATATGACTTATATCATGCAGTCATTATGCATCCCCTCTATTAAGAGGGAATTGAGGGGTGTGTTTTCCTTTGTGCCTTTTCCTTTACACACCCCTGCCCCTCTTTTTAGAGGGGAAAATACGTCTAATCCACCAAAAACCGCACCAATCGAGTAGGAGGTAGGTGATTATTTCACCTACCGTCCTCTCACACCACCGTAC
>JACQXF010000033.1:0-7384 GCA_016208855.1 Nitrospirota bacterium
TTGGACACAATGTAATTATAGATGCAACAGGGCATAAGCGGGCTTGGAGAAGGCTTGCAAGAAGGTTAATCCCTAAATTTTTTGAGGTCTATCTCAGATGCCCCCTTAAGGTATGCATAAAGAGGGAGGCTGAAAGGCCTGATACACACGCTGCTCCAAAGAAGATATATAAAAAAGGCAAAAAGGGCTGGCCTGTGCCGGGGATAAAAGTGCCCTATGAGAGACCGCTAAAGCCTGAAATTATAATTGACACTGAAAGAGTCTCTCCGTCAGATGCAGCAGATAAGGCAGTAAAGGCTCTAAAAAAGTTGAAGATTTTATAGATTTAGGTATATCATTAAGAAACGCGAGAAAGGCATTATATCTTTATCTCGCCTTACATCATTTCCCGCGTTAAATTATAGGAGGAAACATGTCAACACTTATGCTTGAAAATGAACTAAAGGCCATTGAAGACAGGATAAATGAATTTGCAGAAGCCATAACCAGCAGCCCTGAGTTTCTGGAGTTTGAGAAGAACTACCAGTTAATCCAGCAAGACTCTGAGGCAAAGAAGCTTCTGAGAGATTACAAATCACAGGCACCTACCCAGTCTTCCTGCTGCGGCTCAGGCGCTGATTCCTCAAAAGGCAAGGCAGCGGAGAACCCCTCTGTAAAAAAATACTTGGCGTCAGAAGAGGGAATTATCGCTGCGTGCAGCGAAATAAACAACACCATAAGCAGGACAATAGGGTTTGATTTTGCACAGACAGCAGCGCCCTCATCCTCCTGCGGATGCTGCTAAGGAGGTTATATGCAGAGCGAGCTTAAAGCAAAGACAGAAGAATTTGCCAATTCCCTGAAAGAGCACCCTCTTGTAACGGCATTCAATTTAGCAAAAAAAGAATATGAAGAAGACGCAGAGCTGCAAAGCAAGATCGCCTTATTTGAGAAAAAACAAAAGGCCCTCTACTACGGGACAGAGCGTGTGCCGATGGAAGAATTGCAGAAGCTCAGGGATGAGATAATGAATAATGAGAAATTTGTAAAGCTTAACCGCTCAAAGGCAGACGCCTTTGCCCTTTGTAAGGCTGTGAATGAAAAACTTACTGACCTGACAGGGCTTGACATTGGCAAAATCCTGGCGCAGACCTCCTCATCCTGTTCTTCATCCTGCGGTTAAGCTGACTACAGGATGCTTGGATATATTGTTATTGCAAGTGTATTGGTAAGCCTCATGTCCCTCATAGGTATTCTCTTTATAGGGATGAGGGGCAATACCATTGACAGGTTTCTGGAGCATTTTGTAAGTTTCGCAGTCGGCGGGCTTCTTGGAGGAGCATTCTTTCATCTCCTTCCGGAGGCGATGGAATCAAAAAACCCCTCTATCTTTACCTATGTCCTTTTAGGGATTATCCTCTTCTTCTTAATAGAGAAGGTTCTTCACTGGAGGCACTGCCACAAAGGGCATTGCGATGCCCATACTTTTACATATTTAAATATTATTGGCGACGGGGTGCACAACTTTATTGACGGCATGATAATAGCAGCCTCATTTATGACCGACCAGAGGCTTGGCATCGCAACAACCGTAGCAGTAGCGGTTCATGAGATACCGCAGGAGATAGGCGACTTTGGGATTCTCATATACGGAGGCATCAGCAAAGCAAAGGCGCTTATGTATAATTTCCTTTCAGGCCTTACCGCCCTCATAGGCGCGTTAACAGTCTACTTCTTCTTAGGAGACAGCACCTGGCTTAAGGATTTCCTTATTCCATGGACTGCCGGAGGGTTTATCTATATAGCCCTTGTTGACCTCATCCCCGAACTGCACAAAGAAAGAAAGCCAGGCAAGCTTCCCTTGCAGCTTGTTACGGTCTTTATCGGGCTATGGACTATGTGGGGGCTAAGGGCGGTTTTTGAACACTAATGGCTTGGCGGAAATTTTACAAACTTATCCCAATACTCAAAGAGCGCCTTGGTTGCGTATAAATCTCTTGCGCAGTACCTTGCTATCTCCAGATATCTTCCCTCTTTAAATAAGTCCTTTACCTCATGTCCTGTAATGCCTTCCGCCTTTGGGCTTGGAATTCCAAATGCCTGGCACCACATGTGAAGGCTGAACTTCCTTCTTACAGAGCCGTAAAATGTAAGCTGGTCAAGAAGGTCTACATGCGCAGCGCTGCTATAGCGGTTTGGCATCAGGTCTTTTGTTGGTTTTATCTTTAATATTGCAGAGCGGGTGATAATATAGGGGGCGTCAAATGCCCTGCCGTTAAATGTGATTACCTGATCGTAATTCTTCATCTCTTTCCAGAAGCCCTCAAGTATCTCTCTCTCCGTGCCTTTGATAAATTTTATCTTATCTTCCTTGAAGAGAGAGAACTGCCGGGAAGCGCCCTCGTCTCTTTCAGTCTTGGATTTATCTTCCCCTGTTGATTGGAAATATACAGCGCCTTCTTCAGTATCAGCATTAAGCATGCCTATTGCCACTATCTCGCCTGTGAGTGGATAGAAGCTGAGGCTCTCTTTTGCCTCCTGTATTTGCTCTTCTGTTTCAGCAAATTTCAACAGATACTCCTTTGATGTCTCATCCAGAGACTCAAAGTCCTTGCCTACTGTCTCAATATCAATTACCACCCTTTTTGGCATAGGTTTTTTTAACATTGTTAGAGAAGAAATTACAAGGAAAAATTTGGGATAACCGTTTTCTTGCTAAGTTCAGGCTTCTCTGATAGAATTTCCTAAGAAAATGGATGTAATTACAACACATACAAATGCTGATTTTGACGCACTCGCTTCCATGCTCGCTGCAAAAAAATTTTATCCAGATGCAGTGATGGTATTCCCAGGTGCACAAGAAAAAAGTGTAAGGGATTTTCTTTCTGCATCCCACATTGCACCGGAGTTTGCGAGATTAAAAGATATTAATACCGGGGATATAAACCGCCTCATACTTGTAGACGTAAAAAGCTATCACCGTATCGGCGTCTTCTCTGAAACGCTCTGCAAAGAAGGCGCTGCCATACATATATACGACCATCATCCCTATTCATCTGAAGATGTAAAGGGAGAAAAAGAGGTTATAGAAACTGTAGGAGCTACAACCACGATATTTGTTGAGATGATTGAAAAAGAAGGGCTGCCGATAACTCCTCTTGAGGCAACCATCTTTGCATTGGGAATCTACGAAGAAACAGGCTCCCTTTCCTTTCCCTCTACAACAGCAAGAGACCTTAACGCTGCTGCCTTTCTCCTTAAAAGAGGGGCTAACCTAAATATCGTATCAAGCTATATCACCAGAGAGCTGAGCCCCGAGGAGGTGGACCTGCTAAGCGAACTTATCCACTCATCGCGGGATATCGTCATTCATGGCTTTACAATAAAAATTGCCAAGGCGTCAAGAGACGAGTATATGGAGGAAGTTGCCTATTTAGCGCACAAACTCAGGGATATGGAAGATACTGACGCGGTCTTTGTGCTTGTAATGGTAGAAGACAGAATCCATCTAATCGCAAGAAGCCGTGCCCATGAGGTTGATGTCTCAAGGATAGTCCAGGCCTTTGGAGGCGGCGGACACCCTGGTGCATCCTCAGCAGTTATAAGGGACTCTGCCCTTGAAGAGGTTGAAGAGAAGGTAGTTAAGTTATTAAATGAGACCATAAGCCCTGTAAAGACTGCGCGTGACATAATGACGTCTCCTGTGAAGACCATACAGCACAACAGCACAATAAAAGACGCAGGGGACGTTCTCACAAAGTACGGGGTCAATGTCCTTCCTGTCCTTAAAAACAATGCCTACGCAGGAATAATATCCCGTGAGGTGATTGAGAAGGCGCTGTTTCACGGCTTTGGAGACAGCCAGGTATATGAGTTCTCAACAACCGACGCCCTCACTGTAACAACAGATTCATCCGTAAGGGATATTGAGTCCATGATGATAGAGCAAAACCAAAGATTCATGCCGGTTGTTGAGGGCAGCAGGATTGTCGGCGCCATTACAAGGACTGACCTCTTAAGGTCTCTCTACGAAGACATACTCAGAAAAGGCAGACACTATGAGGAAGAGCACAGAGGGAAACCCTCAATCGGCAGAAACATCTCACAAGTTCTTAAAAGCCACTTCCCTCCGGATGTATTTGGCATCCTTAAGCTTTCAGGAGAGACAGCCGAGGCTCTTGGCTGTAAGGCCTACCTTGTTGGAGGCTCAGTAAGGGACATCCTCAGAGGAGAGACAAATCTTGATATAGATATAGTCATAGAGGGCAGCGCAATAGCCTTTGCGAAGGCGTTGGGAGAAAGACTCGGGGCAAAGGTAAAGTCACATGAAAGATTTGGCACAGCAGTTATAATGACAGAGTCTTTGAAGTTTGACGTAGCAACAGCGAGGACGGAATACTATGAATCCCCTGCTGCGCTGCCAACTGTGGAGATGTCCTCTATAAAAAAAGACCTCTACAGGAGGGACTTCACAATAAATACCCTTGCCGTCAAATTAAACCCGAAAGAATTCGGCCACTTGCTTGACTTCTTCGGCGCCCAGAGAGACCTGAAGGAGAAGACCATAAGGATTCTTCATAACCTGAGCTTTATTGAAGACCCTACGAGGGCATTCAGGGCAATAAGATTCTCTGAAAGATTCGGCTTTAAGATAAGCAAGCATACGCTCAACTTAATAAAGACAGCTGTCAAGATAAACCTCTTTGAGAAGCTCTCAGGCTCCAGGCTTTATGACGAGCTTAATCTTCTCTTTAATGAAACAGAACCTGCGAAGGCTATAAAGAGGCTTTCTGAGTTAGACCTCTTAAGGTTTATTCATCCTGATATAAGCATAACAAAGCCTCTTATTAAGACCTTTGAGTCTATAGAGGAGACGCTTGCATGGTTTAAGCTTCTCTTTATTGAAGAGCCCCTGCACAGGCCGCACCTGTTTTTAATGGCCCTTTTTGAAGGGCTAAAACCTGAGGGAAGGGAAAAGACCCTTCAGAGGCTCTTGGTGCCGCCTCATGTAAGGAGGGAGATGATTAAAGGTATTGAGGATTCCATGGCGATACTCAGCAGGCTTCAGGAAGCTTCAAAAAAAGATATATATTACACCCTTAAGCCCTTAAGCCTTCAGACGATTATTTTTACAATGGCTAAGGCAACAGAGAAGCAGAAGAAGGCAATATCCCTCTACCTTACATCCTTAAGAAATACTAAACCATTCATTACAGGAGAGTACCTTAAAAAACTGGGCTATACGCCAGGCCCAGTTTTTAATAAGATACTAAAGGCATTGCTTGAGGCACGGCTTGAAAAGGAGATTGAAAGCCGCGAAGACGAGATAGCCTTTATAAGGCGTAAGTTCCATTTATGAAAAGATAGGCAAAATGTACAGGAGCACATCTTGCCTATCGGTCTGTATGGATGCTAATACCTTCTCTGTCCCCCTCTGCCGCCGCCAAATCCGCCGCCGCCTCTGCGCTCTCCTCCTCTTCCGCCGGTTCTCTCCTTTGGCGGACGGGCATAATCAACCTTCATAGTGCGTCCTTTAAAATCAGAGCCGTCAAGCGCCTCTTTTGCCTTTTCAGCATCAGGTGAGCTGCCCATCTCAATAAAGCCAAAACCTTTGCCCTCTATGATGTTTACCTGTTTGACCTCTCCGTAATTGGCGAATAACTCCTCAAGCTGCTGACTGCTTACTGCATAACTGAGATTTCCTACATAAAGCTTGCTACCTTGCATTCTAAAGCCTCCTCTTTTTAAGTTTCTGTTTTTTTCTTTGTCCAATAATGTTTTCTTGGCGGAGGCAGAAGCAGGTAGTGATTCTCACCTCTTTAAGGGCAACATTATTAAACGTAAAAAGACTTTTTCTAAGACACTAAGTCATAATTATAGCCCTGCTTATCACCCCCCTTATGTCTAAAGTGTATTACTTATAATTGATTAGGTCAATACAAAATCCGTATCCCGGCATAATAACAGCAGCTCTCACTCTCCATGTCATTGATGAAAGACCTTTCCTCACCGTCTTCAAAAAGCACCCTGACAAGGCAGAAACCGCCTGCGAGGGACGAGTGCTTTTCTTCTACAACCTCTCCTGCCCCCCACACAGGATACCTGAGGTGCCTTACCCTGTCTCCTATCTTTAAATAAAGTCTTGGCATTATGTTTGAATTATAGAATTTTTTTAGGGGAAAATCAGTATGTTCAGGTAAGTTCATATGTAGAAATGATAATGAATAAAGAAGAAGGGCCCTGTTGCTTTATTTAAAGGCAGGGCCCTTAAGGTTTTATTTAGCAAAATTAACGTGCTGTGTCAGCTTCTGAATACTTGCCGGCTTCTCATCAGTTGAGTATACATATATGAGATTTGCCTCAACATCTACTGCCGTTGTGCCGTCAGGCAGATTAACAATAAATGTGTTAGCATCAGGCTTACCGGGTTTGAGTCCAAGATCTATATGCTCCATAGCTGTTATGTCCCACTCAGCAAGGGGGACCTGCTTTTTGCCGAAATAATAATCACCGACTGTGTACTCTTTCTCTCTTGCAAATACTACCTTACCGCTCTGGTCTTTAATGGTCACATCCAGTGCCATCTTAGGATAGAATATTCAGCCATGCGGTATGCCGTGTCCTGCGTTGTTTGCCACATCAATCTTTACAACCACTGCAGGACTGCGCTTGTTGTTTATGTGGTCCATATAGGTAGTTGGCCTTGCATCCATCTTAAACCTGACCCACTGCCTGAAGACGTCAAAGTTCCTTGAGCCTGGGAAATTATGATTTTTAAATTCCTTTCCTGCCATATGGCAGCTCTGGCAGGTCTCTTTGCCGCCCTTTGCAATATAGTCCTCTTGATAGCTTGAGTACTGCGTTGGGCACTCTGAAGATCCTACTCCGGGAGGGCACCCATGATGACAGTTAGCGCACATCTCAGACTTCTTTATGGCAGAAGACTTTACCGTGTCAAAGCCAAGCTCCTTATGTGTGTCTTTTGCGGTTGCCTTTCCTTCAGGCACATAGATTGTCTTTGGCTTTACCTCAACGTCAGGGACAAAGGGGTGTGCTACCCTTACATAGTTATGACATGAAAGACAGTTGATATTGAGCTTTGAAAGTTCTTTCACCGCGGCTTCTTTTTTTGTCTTATCAGGATCCTGAACAGAGGCTACAACTAAATCAGCAATCTGCTTAACAAGCTCAGGCGCTGCATCCTTTATCGGCGGATAATGACACCCAAGGCATATCCACATCTCTTTTCTTGAAAGGCCTGTGCCTTTCTTTTCTTCCTTGTCAAGCCCCTCTGTTATAAAAGTGGTCCATACCTTTCTGACATTAGAGTCTGCAACAGACTTTGCATGGTGGGAATTCTTCCACTGGTCATGAATCTCCTGATGACATTCTGCACAAACTGAGG
>JACQXF010000033.1:7446-19264 GCA_016208855.1 Nitrospirota bacterium
AGCGCCATCTGAGGAATCATGGCGATGCTAATAGCAAAAACAACAGCAAGAAATAACCTCATCACAAGCTCCTTTCTATAAAATTTATTGGGATTATAAGCCGCACTGTATTTAACAGATTTTAGGCGTGGTTTTTATTATAAAACAGGTGATGATTAAGGTGTCAAGGCAATATTTCAATAATATAATTAGGGTTTCTTATTCCCACTCAATAGTGCTTGGCGGCTTTGAGCTTATATCATAGACAACGCGGTTTACGCCTCTTACCTCGTTTATTATCCTGTTTGAGACAGTTCCCATCAAATCATACGGAAGCCTTGCCCAGTCAGCGGTCATGCCGTCAACGCTCTTTACCGCCCTTATGGCTATGACATTTTCATATGTCCTCTCATCTCCCATAACGCCTACTGTCTTAACAGGCAGAAGCACTGCAAACGCCTGCCATAGCTCAGCATAAAGCCCTGCCTTCTTTATCTCCTCAAGCACTATGGCGTCTGCCTTTCTCAGGATATCGCACCTCTCTTTTGTGACCTCGCCTATAATCCTTATGGCAAGCCCCGGACCCGGGAATGGATGCCTGCCTATGATGTCGTCAGACATGCCAAGCTCCTTGCCAAGAACCCTGACCTCATCTTTAAAGAGTTCTCTAAGCGGTTCAACGAGCTTAAGCTTCATATCCTTAAGAAGCCCGCCTACATTATGATGGCTCTTTATGGTTGCTGAAGGCCCTTTAAAAGATGTGCTCTCTATGACATCCGGATAGAGCGTGCCCTGCGCCAGAAATTTTACGCCTTTTATTTTCATAGCCAGCTCTTCAAAGACCCTTATAAATTCATTGCCTATAATCTTTCTCTTCCTCTCAGGGTCTGTAACCCCCTTGAGCTTGCCTAAGAACCTCTTAGATGCGTCAATGCAAATTATATTCATATTGCAGTGCTTCTTTAATGTGCTTTCAACCTTTCCAGCCTCTCCGGTTCTCAAGACTCCGTTGTCAACGAATATGCATGTGAGCTGCTTGCCGATTGCCTTATTTATTAAGGCTGCTGCTACAGCAGAGTCAACCCCGCCGCTTATTGCGCATACAACTCCGTTTTTGCCGACTTTCTCCTTTATCTCCCCTTTTGACGCCTCTATGAATGACTTCATAGTCCACAGGGAACGGCATCCGCAGATCTTAAATATAAAGTTCTTTAAAATCTCCGTGCCCTTATCTGTGTGTGCAACCTCCGGATGAAACTGCAATGCAAAGAATTTCTTCTTTCTGTCTGCCATTGCAGCAACAGGGGAGTTGCCTGTATGGGCAATTGACTTAAAGCCTGAAGGCAGTTTCTCAATCCTGTCGCCGTGGCTCATCCAGACAACAGTTTTACGTGAGGCGAGAGGCGTAAGGCGTAACAAGTCTGCGCTGGCATCAATTATCAGCTCTGCGCGTCCGTATTCTCTTTTTTGGGCCTTTGCTACTTTTCCCCCAAGGCAGTGAGCCATTAACTGCATGCCGTAGCAGATTCCAAGTATCGGGATGCCAAGAGAAAATATTTTATTATCAGGGAGCGGCGCTTTTTTGTCGTAAACGCTTGAAGGCCCTCCTGAGAGGATTATGCCTTTTGGAGAGAATGCCTTAATCTTATCAATTGGGGCATTGTAGGGGAATATCTCTGAATAGACCTTCTGCTCCCTTATTCTTCGGGCTATAAGCTGTGTGTATTGAGAGCCGAAATCCAAGACCAGAATTTTTTCTTCATGCATGGTGGGTATTATAACAAATGTCTTCTCCTTTTTCAGATAACGTTATAATTGACCATAAGGCAGGAGTTTTCTTATAATAATGCAGGCTGCAATCATGATTTAAATCATACCGAGTGTTATGCTGATTGCAGTACTTTATATTCAGTTTACCTTAAAAGACAAAAAGGAGGATTTAGAAATGGGAGAATTTTGCGGATGTCCTGGGTCAAGCATGCAGGACCTCAGGGAAAAAGAAGCATCTTCTGGTTCACAGGAGGGCAAAAGACCTTCAGAGCTTAGACAGTGGCCGATACAGCTTCACCTCATAATGCCGACAGCGCCTTATTATGAAGGTGCTGATGTACTTTTGGCTGCTGATTGCACAGCCTTTGCATTTGGTGATTTTCACAAGGACCACCTAAAAGGCAAATCCATAGCCATTGCCTGCCCAAAGCTTGACGACGGACAGGATGTCTATATTGAGAAGATCGCTTCATGGTTTGATGATGCAAAGATTAATACCCTTACAGTGATGATTATGGAGGTTCCGTGCTGCAGGGGAATAGTCCACATCGCAACCCAGGCGCTTAGCAAGGCAAAGAGGAAGGTCCCTGTAAAGGTTGTTGTCGTTGGCATAAAGGGAGACGTACTCTCAGAGGAATGGGCCTAACGCATACTAATTGAAGTAAAACTCAAAAAGGGTGGCGGTCATTTTGACCGCCACCCTTTTTTTATTCCTAAGCAGCTTAATTAATTCATGGAGTTTAACGCCATGGTTTAGTCAGCAGGCGTTACAACAGCCATCACAACGAGCTTATCCCCCTTGTTAGCCTCAAAGCCGTGCGGAACCATTGGGTCGCAGAGTATGCATGTCTTCTCATCTGCCTCTATGCGTTCGTCGCCCACGATAAAAGTGCCTTTGCCCTGAACGCAATACATAAGAAGCCTCATTGGAGCCTTATGCGGTTCAAGCTTTTGCCCTTCATTAAGGCACATAAGGGCTATCCTCATCTCAGGCTTGTCAGAAAGCATTTCACGGCTGATTTTGTCGGGATTAAACCTTATGAGCTTCTTTAAATCAATTGTCTCCATTCATCCTCCTCATTCTTCCACAATAGTTATAGCCTCTACAGGGCATATATTCATAGCCTCTTCGCAATCACAGGTGTCGCACTTATCCTCAGCAATAACAACCGCCTTCTCGTCCCTTAGTTCAAACACTGCAGGACACACCTCTACGCATGAGCCGCAACCTATGCATGTTTCCCAGTCAACTACAGGCTTTTTTGCCATATAAACCACCTCCTTTTCAATTAGTTCTATGCTATTTATATTCTTTTTTATTTAAATTTAGCAAAGAGGCTATCAAAAATCAAACCTTTTTATGTTGTTGATTTTTTAAAGTGGTTATGATACTAAATAACTAAATGCATCGAAAACTTAAATTTATGCCTCAAAGATATTTTTCTGTCCATGAATAAAGCTATGTCTGCTATTGATAAAGTCTTTAATAAGAAAAGCTATGATTATTATGCTGTCATACAGAAAGTCAGCCGTGAATTTACCTCAAACCTAACCCAGCAGGAAATATATAAACTTATTGGAGATACGCTCTCCTCCGCCCTTGGGTTAAAGAATATTTCTCTATTGTCCTATGTGCCTGACAGCGGATACATTACAGTGTACTCTGCATCAGAGAATGAAGCAAACAGGGAAGAAGCAGTGAAGATAAGTGGAAATTCAGGGCTTATTAGGCTCCTTGAGACCTCCCAAAATATCATTGTCAAGGATGAACTATCTTCACTATCTGAAGCAGAAACAACTGATGACATTAAAGACACATTTGCACTATTAGGGGGCAAGGCCATAGCCCCTGTATTTATTGATGATAGGCTTGAGCTCCTATTAGTCCTTGGCGAAAGGTTATACGGAGGTGCATTCGCAGAGAAAGATATAAGCCTTATTAATACCATCTCAAATCAGACAGCCGCAGCCCTAAAGGCTGCGTGGCTATATCAGGAGAAGGTGCGCTCAGAGAGGCTCGCATCTATTGGGATGATGTCGGCAATCTTTGCGCATGAAGTAAGAACCTCTCTTACATCCATAAAGACCTTTGCCCAGTTGATACCTGAAAGATATGCTGACGTAGACTTCAGGGAGAACTTCTCGAAAATTATGATAAACAGTGTGCACAGGATAGACAGCCTTATCAAAGATCTTTTGGACTACTCATCGGACAAGATATTTATCGAAATGAAAAGCCTTGATATAACCGAGCTTATAGAGCACATCCTTGATGATGTGAGAACAGGCATTGATCTCGCAAAAAGAAATATTGTCATTGCAAAAGATTATAAAAAAAGTAAAATAAATATGCTTGGAGACGAAAAAAGGCTAAGGCAGGCATTTCTTAATATAATACACAATGGCTGTCAGGCTATACCCTTTAGCCGTACTGACGGAGTCCTTACAGTAAGAATTGAGCCTGATAGGGAGAATGTTAATATATCCATCAGTGACAACGGCGACGGCATATTGCCTGAGAATATTCCGAGAATTTTTGAGCCCTTTTTTACAGTAAAGGCAAGCGGCACAGGGCTGGGTCTTCCTATAGCAAAAAAGGTTATAGAAAACCATAGCGGCAAAATTGCAGTAGAGAGCAGGCCAAAAGAGGGAACCACCTTTACGGTAATATTGCCTGCAAAGACAGAATAAACCTCCCGCCGCATATCGGAGGGGTATTCCAAAAAAGGATACACAAATTATAGTTTTCTGGATTCCCCGACTTGATCGGGGAATCCAGAAAACTATAAAAGACTGGATTGTCCGGTCAAGCCGGACAATAACAAACTTACAGAAAGAGAAGAAATGGAAATTTTGGCCCTGCTGAGCAGGGAATCCTTAACCGCTCAACATATTAAATCAGCATTGAAGGGGTATACTATATACACACTTAAAACCCTGGAAGAGTTTGAAGACCTGAGTATTAATATCCCTATTAACCTGCTTATAGTAGACACGCTTTCTCATCCTCTCTCTGAATTAGGAAACCTTCTGCACAGGCTTGAGCATGATATGGTCATACTGATTGCGGATGAGAATCCCGACAAGTTCTCCTTAAGCAGCAGGCCTCAGAGCGTTTACGGCTGTGTTAATGCTGAATCCATTCAAAGAGGGCTTCAGGCTATGGTTGAGCATGCCTTTGAAAAGCAGAGGCTGAGAAGAATGACCGAGGTTCTGAAACGTTCAAGGGATGACGCCTATATATCAGCCGGAGGCCATACAATAACAGACAGGGCTGAAGAGACAGCCAGCCTTGATTTAGGAACTTACCCGTCAGAAAGATTTCAGCAGAAAAAAGTACTGGTCAATTTTACAAAGATGCTTACCTTTGGCTTTGACATGAGAAAACTCTTTAGTAATTTTATGGACTCGGTGTCAGATATAGCGCATGTAAACAGGATGTCAATTATGCTCAGGGATAAGGAAGGCTTCCAGGTAAGGGAGTGCTACGGCATTGATCCTTATATCGTAAATAATATAAAGCTTGGGAAGGAGAGCGCCCTTGTCACGTGGCTTGCAAAGAACGGGAGGATAAGGCATAAGCCTCTTCATCCAACTGACGCCCTGGGCATGGATATAAAATCAGAGATGGAGCTTCTGCAGTGCACCTTTTCCTTCCCCATAATATATAAGGGTAAACTGATAGGCATCTTTAATATAGACAATAAAATCACAGGAGAGCACTTCCATAAGGATGACCTTGAGATAATCTTCGTGCTTTGCAACTACCTTGCCGCAGCAGTAAAGGATATAGACCTGTATAATCAGGTGCTGTTTCAGAAGGAATTCACAAGAAATATACTTGGCAGCATGACAAGCGGTGTAATTGCCATTGGACAGGATGGAAAAATTACTGTCTTTAACCAACAGGCCTCGGAGATTCTTAATCTGAAGCCTCAGGAGGTTATAGGGCAGGGCATTAAAAGCCTCCCTCCTTCACTTGGAGAGATACTTTACGAGACCATGGAGAAGGGCCTTTTATATAAAAGGCACGAGGTGGAGATCGGAGAGGATAAACTACCGGTCGGGGTAAACAGCTACAGGCTTCTTGATGAAAATCAACTGCCTGCCGGCGCCGGCATTGTCTTTAACGACCTTACAGAGTCAAGAAAGCTTGATGCAGAAAAAAGAAAATCAGAGGAGCTTGCGTCTATAAATGAGCTTATGGCAAAGGTCGCCCATGAGATAAGAAACCCCATGACATCCATATATACTTACACACAGCTTATAAGCGAAAAATTTAAAGATGACTCACTCAGCGACTTCTACACAACAGCAGTCCTGCACTCAATCCAGAAGCTTGACAGCCTTATAGATAAGCTCCTGATCTTCTCAAGCGAGCATATTTACAGCTTTAATGAGGAGAGTTTGGAGCCTCTTCTCAATGAATCAGCAGACTATATAAAGAAAAACCTTCCGCCAACCCATAAGTTTCTAAAGCAGGGACTCAGTAACCCGGTATTTATAAAGGCTGACAAGAGGCTCCTCTCAAAGGCGCTTTCCTACCTCGTCTTAAGCATTATTGACAGGACCCCGCTGGGGGCATTTATCACTCTTGAGACGGATACTCTCAAAGAAGACGCTGCCTTTATGGAGATAGCCATAAAATACAATGGCGATGACTTTGCAGGCAATAGCGGGGGAAGCGTGTATCGTTCGGTCCTGAATATTGATAATTTAGGGGCAGCCCTAAATATACCGATAAGTAATAAGATTATTGAGGCGCACGGCGGGAGTATAACTATAAAGAGCGAGAATGGAAACAATACATTCATGGTTAAACTGCCTCTTTCAGTGGAAAAAGGAGAATTAGACAGTGAACGGCAAAGAGAAAGTTCTCGTTATTGATGACGAGTTAATGCCCAGATACTCAATGCAGCAGGTGCTTAAGGACAGATACAGTGTCCTTACGGCTACCGGCGGTATTGAGGGCCTGGAGTCTCTTGAGAATGAGCCCCCGGATTTAGTTGTGCTGGATATAAAGATGCCTGATATGGATGGCGTAACAGTGTTAAGGGAGATTAAAAAGAGGCATCCCGATATAGAGGTTGTGCTGCTTACAGCCTATGCCAGCATTGAATCTGCAAGGGATGCTGTGCGATTCGGCGCTATAGATTATCTTATGAAGCCTTTTGATAAGGACGATTTGCTGAATGTTGTTGAAAGGGGGCTTAAGAAAAAACGGGAAAGGGAGATAAGAAGACTGGAGCATGAAGAGCTGCTTGGTAAGACAGGCATCCTTGAAAGGCAGATAGTTGAGGTCAAGCAGAACCTCATGATGTCATATGAGGGCACGGTAAAAGCACTGCTCCTTGCGATTGATGCCAAGGATCAATATACCGCAGGTCATTCAGAGCATGTTGCAAGGCTCAGCCATGCAATAGGCGAGGCAATGGGCCTTCCTGAAGAGGCGGTAGAGAGCCTCAGACAATCAGCCCTTATCCATGATATTGGAAAGATCGGTGTTGACGAGACAATCCTTAAAAAGAGAGGCCCCTTAATAGATGAGGAGTTTAAGGAGATAAGGAGACACCCGGAGATAGGCGGCAGGATAGTCAGCGCAATCCCTTTTCTTGAAGAAGCGACTATGGTCATTGTTTATCATCATGAAAAGTTTAACGGTACAGGATTCCCTGCAGGACTTAAAGGGGAGGAGATACCTCCTATGGCAAGGATTGTCACTGTTGCAGACGCAATAGACGCCATGATGCGTGACAGGCCATACAGGAAGAGGCTCCCTGCGGATAAGATATTAAGTGAGCTTCTTGAAGGCTCAGGTACTCAGTTTGACCCTGCGGTTGTGGATATAGTAATAAAGAAGGGGCTTATAGTTTAGCCCTTCATCTACGGTCTTACTTCAGCCCTAACACATCCTGCATATCATAAAGCCCGGGTTTTTGTTTATGTATCCAGAGGGCTGCCTTAAGTGCGCCCCTTGCAAATGTATCCCTGCTTGAAGCCTTATGTGTTATCTCTATCCTTTCCCCCATGCCTCCAAAGAGCACCGTATGCTCCCCGACAATATCTCCTGCGCGGACAGTCTGTATGCCTATCTCTTTTTTTGTGCGCTCGCCTATCAGGCCTTTCCTTGCATATACAGCAACCTCGTCAAGATTCCTGTCAATTGCCTGTGCTATAACCTGCGCCATCTTCATTGCAGTGCCTGAAGGGGCGTCCTTTTTTAATCTATGGTGCGCCTCCACTATCTCAATGTCATAGTCATTGCCGACCACCCTTGCTATATCCTGCAGAACCTTCAGCAGCAAATTTACGCCAACGCTCATATTTGGCGCAAGCACAATAGGGATATCTTTTGATTTCTCCTTTATGCCTTCTATCTCCTTCTTTTCAAAGCCTGTTGTGCCGATAACCATCGCCTTTTTTCTCTGAGAGGCGATATTAAGATGCTCAAGGGTAGCCTTTATGGAGGTAAAATCAATAACCACATCTGAACTGTCAATAGTGTCTTCAAGTTTTGACGCAACCTTTACATTCATATCTCCTGCTCCTATGAATTGTCCAATCTCTTTGCCTATGGCGTCATGGCCTTCTCTCTCAGTAGCGCCTGCAAGCTGTATGTCATTATATTCTCTTGAGAGGGCCGTAATCCTGCTTCCCATCCTTCCTGTTGCGCCTGTAACTATAATCTTAGTCATCTTTCTTCTCCTTTTCGTCTTCGGGTTTGCCTTTAATTTTATATTCCCCTGACGCCCATTTACCAAGGTCAATAATCTTGCACCTTTCTGAGCAGAAAGGCCTGAACGGGTTCTCTTCCCATGTGGTTACCTTTTTACATATAGGGCATTTTATCTTCATAAATCAACTTTAAGCTGTCAGCTTGCAGGCTTGCTATCTTGCCAGCTTGTAAAATTATATCATAAAGAGCCTCTTGCAAAAGTATCAAGGAAATCGTTTCCGCCGTCATACCCGCCCCCGATTACGCCATTCGAGGGCAGGCTCCGGCGGGTATCCAGAAGCCTGCCCTCGAAGGTCTTAATCGGGGGTCTTTGATTTTAAAGAATACTGGATTCCCGCTTACAAACTGCGGGAATGACGAATAAAGACTTTTGCAAGAGCCTCATAAGCTTAAATAGTTCTATACAATTGCGTTGTAACTCCTTTATATTGAAGCTATGCCTTACAGAATCCTCGCTGACATAGTTGTATTAGTACATTTTCTATGGATAGTATTCCTGATATTTGGGGCTTTCCTTGGCAGAAGATACAGGGCTATAAAAATCCTTCATATAGGCGGAATTATATTTGCACTTGGCATCCAGATACTTGACTGGTACTGCCCGCTTACACACCTTGAGATATGGCTAAGGCGCATGCACGACCCTTCGTTGTCTTATTCAGGCTCATTTATAATTCACTATGTTGAGAAGGTTGTATATGTTAATCTGTCTGAGCAGACTGTCCTTATAATGACGATAGTATTGGTAGCATTGTCAGGGTGGCTCTACCTGCATAAACCAAAGGGTTAGAAGAAATTTCAGGGTTGTATTAATATATGGGATACTTATAAAAAAAGGGGGGCCATCTGATGGACACGCAGGAGTTGATAAAACCGCTGATACAAAAAAATAACACGAAGATTTTGCTTGTAGTCCTTGACGGAGTCGGGGGGCTTCCTGTCAACGGCAAGACAGAGCTTGAGGCAGCTAATACGCCTAATCTTGATGCACTATCAAGGGAGTCTGCCTGCGGGCTTCACATTCCGGTGGCTTATGGAATTACCCCTGGAAGCGGCCCCGGGCATCTTGGAATATTTGGATACGACCCTTTGAAAAACCAGATAGGAAGAGGGATATTAGAGGCGCTTGGGCTTGGGCTTGAAGTCAGAAAGACAGATGTGGCTGTAAGGTGCAACTATGCAACGATTAAAGACGGCATTATAACTGACAGAAGGGCAGGCCGGGTGCCCACAGAGCAAAGCCGGCTGCTTACAGACCGGCTCAGCAAGGAGATTAGAAAGATTGATGAGGCAGAGATTATCTTTGCGCCTGGAATGGAGCACAGGTTTGCGGTATTGATCAGATTCCCTGAGCCGCTAAAGCCGGACGCCTCTTTAATCCCGGATACAGACCCGCAGAAAGAGGGGCTGTATCCTGTACATCCCGCGCCTCTGTCAAAGAATGCTGAAAGGATTTCTCTGATTGTTGAAAAACTTATAAGCAAGGCACACGATGTACTTAAAGGGGAAGAGAAGGCAAACTATATCCTTACCAGAGGATTTTCAAGTATGCCCAATATCCCTTCATTTAAGGAGGCCTTTGGGCTTAGCTCTGTTGCCATTGCCACATATCCCATGTACAGGGGGCTTGCTATGCTTGTAGGTATGGACACGCCTGCCATTGAGGGAAGCGTTGAGGATGAAATAAGGTTTTTAAAAGAGAAGTATAATGAATATGATTTCTTCTTTCTCCATGTAAAAAAGATAGATTCCTATGGCGAAGACGGAAACTTCAATGGCAAGGTCCAGAGGATAGAGGAGTTTGACAGGCTGCTGCCCGAGATACTTAAATTAGCCCCTGATGTCCTTATCATAACCGGCGACCACTCAACCCCTGCCTTAATGAAAGGCCATAGTTGGCATCCTGTGCCTGTGCTGCTTAAGTCTTCTTATGTCCTTGGAAGGCTTTGCAGCGGCTTCTCAGAAAGGGAATGCGTAAAGGGAGAGCTCGGGATATTTCCTGCGATAAACCTTATCCCTATGGCGCTTGCCAATGCAGGGAGGCTTAAAAAGTTTGGCGCGTAAGCAAGCTGACAAGCCGGCAAGCTTGTTAGCCTGTCAGCTTGTCAGCCCTAATTACTGATGATTAATAAACTGTTACGCCTGCTTTTCTCTGAAAAATGTCCTATATGCGCTCGTATTGCCCAAAACCACTATACCGCGCCTGTATGCTCAGGGTGCTGGGAAGGCATCTCTCTATATCGCGGGGCGCTATGTGAGGTCTGCGGCAGGCCCCTTGCCTCAGAAGAGTCAATCACATGCGGAGATTGTATAAGCGATGCGCCTCTGTTTAAAAATGCACGTAGTTTTGGGTTATATGACGGTGTAATAAAGGAGGCAATCAGCCTCTTTAAGTATCACTGCACAAAGAGACTTTCAAAGCCTTTATCTGATATAATGCTTAAGATAAAAATGCCTGAGGTGGACTTGGTGCTGCCTGTACCGCTTCATAAAAAAAGGCTGAGGCATAGAGGGTTTAACCAGTCAGCCCTTCTCGCAAGGCACGTTGCAAAGCGAATCAGCATACCTTTGATAACAGACTGTCTTGTAAGGGTCAAAGATACCGTGCCTCAGGTCGGACTTCATGCAAAAGAGAGAAAGAAAAATATAAAGAACGCCTTTGAAGTAAGAAACAAATGCATTGAGGCTAAAAGGCTCATGCTTATAGATGATGTATTTACAACAGGGGCAACCGTAAGGGAGTGCTCTAAAGTATTAAAGAAGGCAGGGGCAAAGGATATATACGTTGTAACCCTCGCCCACGGGAAAGGGGACTTTTAGCATGTTTAAGGTATTAAAGAAGCAAAGCCTGGCTCCAATGGTTGACATGGTAATAATAGACGCCCCTTATATTGCGAGAAATGCAAAACCGGGAAACTTTGTTGTAGTAAGACTTCATGAAAAAGGAGAAAGGATCCCCCTTACCATTGCTGATTCTGATAAAGAAAGAGGGACTATAACGCTGCTTTTTCAGAAGGTAGGCAAGACAACCACTGAGATGGGTACGCTTCGCGAAGGGCAGGATATCACAGATGTGGCAGGGCCGCTCGGGCATCCTACGCCAATAATTTCTTATGGCAACTGTGTTTTAGTAGGAGGCGGCATTGGCTCCGCGACTCTCTATCCTATAGGCAAGGCTCTCAGGTCGGCAGGCAATAGCGTTACTGTAATCTTAGGCGCAAGGACAAAGGAGCTTCTTATTTGGGAAGAAAAATTCAGGGAATATGCCGAGGTGTTAACCATAACAGATGACGGCAGTTCAGGCAGAAAGGGCATTGTCACAGATGCATTAAA
>JACQXF010000082.1 GCA_016208855.1 Nitrospirota bacterium
AGGCTGCATATCCATTACCATAACCATAAAAAGCACCAAGAGATAGATAATGGAGTAATAAAAAAACCTGAAAACATCTTTCTCTCCCTTTGAAAAGAGCAGACGAAAGGAAAAAAATACATAAGCAAGGCTAAGTGCCGCAGCAGTGAGGAGATAAACCTTGCCTGAAATTCCATAGAAATATGGGAGCAGGCTTACAAAGAAAAGCGCAATATTAAATGAGAGTATCTTTGCCTTTGTATGAGGCAGCCCTTTTGATACAGGCATTGTAGGAATATCTGCGCTCCTGTAATCCTCTGCATGCTTTATTGCCAAAAACCAGAAATGAGGCGGCTGCCATACAAACATTATAAGAAAAAGTATTAATGCCTCAATAGTAACCGTGCCTGAGAGCGCCGTAACCCCTATAACAGGGGGAAGCGCGCCTGAGACGCCCCCTATTACAGTGGCATTGGGCGTCTGCCTCTTCAATCGGGTATAAACAACAACATAAAAAAAGGCTGCTGTCATTGCCATAATGGCAGAAAGCGTATTTATAAAATAAACAAATACAAAAAGCGAAGATATAATGAGCGCGATTCCAAGGATAAGTGCAGTTGAAGGTTTTATATCCCCTTGGGGAATCGGCCTCTGACGGGTCCTCTCCATTATTACGTCTATATCCCTGTCATAAAAGTTATTTAGCGAAGTGGCGCCTGCAGCAGCAAGCCCTGTCCCTAAGAGTGTCCAGAATGAGATTGCTGCATCAGGGAAGCCCCTATGCCCGACGTAAAGACCTGTTAATGCTGTCATCACGGACATCAAGACAATGCCCGGCTTGGTAAGAATTATAAAATCTTTTATAGTTTTTGCGTATGACAATGTTTTTTCCATACTAAAATAGCTTTATAGCCTGCCGGCTTGATAGCTTGTCAGTTTAATTACTAAGGACTACGTTAATAATGCCACAATTTTTGTCATTCCCGCCCCCGATTACGACATTCGAGGGCAGGCTCCAGCGGGAATCCAGAAATATCTTTTAAAAACACTGGATTCCGGGTCAAGCCCGGAATGACGACTATGAGGCTTTGTTATGTTATGTCTTAGTATGCCGGTTTCTTCTTTCTAAAAATAAAGCAATAAATATCCTTCCCCCATACCACTAAAAAAATAGTGAGAATAGTAATGCTGCCCATTACAAGGTGTATCAGGAATCCATAGTCCACCTTATATGACTTTGTGGCGTCATCAAACCTAAAGCACCTAAGAAGAAATCCATCAAGCACACTGAAGGATGTGCCGCCCTTTTTCGCCTCTATTATGCCAAGCTTAAAATCCTTCTCCCTCGGAGAGACACCATAAAGGTATCTTGATATCTTGCCGTTTGGAGTGAGTATCACGATAAAATTCGGATGCAGAAACTCCCTTGACGCCATGTCATATACATACCTAAACTGCACAGCGTCCAAAATCTTTTTTACCTCCTCCTTCTCTCCTGCAGCCACTATCCAGCTTTCTTCATTAAGCCTCCACTGCCTTTTAAACTTATCAAGGTCATGAACCATATCCATAGGGTCAAACGAGAGCGTAAGAACCTTGAAGTCCTTCCCAAGCCCTCCTGCCTTTGTCACAACCTCATTAAGAGCATCTGTTATAACAAGACATGCAGTTAGGCATCTTGTATAGATAAAGCTTATAACAAGGGGTTTGCCTGCCGTAATATCTTTTATAAAAAATTCATGCCCTTTTGAATCAAAAAGTTTTGCATTTGGGATAGATTTGCCAAGAGTAAGCTTTTCATCAGGCATTGCCACATCTCCTGCATATGCTGAGGAGACGATAGAGACGGAGATAAAGATAGAGATAAAGATAGAGATAAAAAACTTAAAGATGCGGCTATACTTTGTCATGACTTTTATCTTTGAGTATTGATACAGCAGCATACAAAACAAAAAATATTCCTCCTATTACGGCAATGCCTCCGCCTATTCCCATAAGGTTCATTGCATGGGCCACGCCGCTGCTTTTTTGATAGCCAAACTCATATGCCTTCCTTGATGCGCCCATCTTGCCTGCAAAGTAGAGTCCTGCTATAAAAAGCATCATCCCTATGCCGTATATTGCAGGCTGAAGTTTTGCAAGCCCCTGAAGATATACCCTGCCTTTTACAGTATATATTATATAAAAAGTCATGCCCATTAGTGTAAGGGTTGCGGCTGTAAGCACGCCGTGATAATGTGCGGGTATCCTAAGGTCCTGCCCGGAAAGCCCAAGATATGCGATAACCTCCCCTGTATAATATACAATTAGCGAAAAGATAAGCGACTGCGCTGCTATGCTTGAAAGCCTTTTTGGAAATCTACTGAGCAGGTAAACCGTATGAATAAGCACAGGCACGCCTATGCCTATTCCAAACGAATAGAGAACCGCGTATTGGACGCTGCCTGAAAGAGGGTCTGTTGTAAGTCCATATAAAAGCGGAAGCGCAGAGACCAAGAAAAAGATATTAGTGTATTTAAGCCATTTGCTTGCAGGAGTCTCTACGCCTTCTATCTTTAGCAAAAACTGCCACCCTATAAGCATCATGGAGGCATTCAGAAACTGCTGAATATGCCCCGGTATCCAGAATGCCTTCTCAAAGTAAAGCCTCATGTCCTGCTCGCCCCCTGCCCTTATAAAGGAAGGTATCAGGGAGGCCATCATTATAAAAGATATTATCACTGAAACGCTTGCAAGCTGTTTTGTATTGTCATCAGAGAGGATATTCTGCCTGGCCTGCGGGAGGTATTTAAATACATTCACCAAGAATGCAAGGCCAAAGAGAGAGAGGCCAAGATAAAAAAACGGACTGCCAATAACAGGCACATAGTTATTCATATAGGGCGTGCCAAGTCCAAATAAGGCAGGGAATGCTATAAGCGCTGAGCCTGCTATAACTGCTATAAATGAAAACTTATCCCTTTTTACCTCAGGGAATGCGATATGCCATATCCCTACCTGAAAGACAAGAAACCAGATAACTATAGAGAAGATTACGTGCGCAGCAAGGGAGCTGTAAAAATAATCTTTAGATGTCTGAATTGCAAAGAGAGGGGTTCTTGTTACCGCAACTAAAAGTGCAAATATACCGGCAAAGACAAGGGAAAAAACGGCAAAAGAGACCCAGGGATAGGCCTCTTTTGCCTTTTCCATAATAGGTTACTTGACCTCCCACATTGCTGTCAGCCAGCCGTAGTTGAGGGCAATAAATGTCAAGAAAACAACCATAAACAAAATGGAAAGTACAAGGGTGCCGGGAGCTTCAAGACCCTTATGCTCCTTGGCTTCAGGGGCAGGTGATGCAACAGCAAGCTGCATATCCTGAGGTCCTGTAAGAGACTTTCCAAAAAATACTGATACAACTATTATTATTATCCAGATCAAGGCGCCTGTGACAGCGAGGATGCCTCCTATTGCAAAAAGCACCCAGAAGAGGTCTGTTGCAGGGTTGAACGTATGCGTAAATGCGCTTCCTGTAAATGTTATGTCATAGTGGCGTCTTGGAATACCGAATGCCCCAAGTATATACATTGACGAAGAAAGCAGCGCTACGCCGCCGGCAAAGATCCACGGCTGAAGCTGAGCAAGCTTAAAGAAGGCTATCTTCTTCCTGAATACGAGGGGAACTATGTAGTAAGCTGCGCCCATAAATGTAAGGGTTGTTCCGATAACAACGGTTCCCTTGAAGTGACCCGGCAGAGAGAGGGTGTTATGAATAATGGTATTTGTCTGCTCCATGCCGTTTATAACACCTGTAACACCGCCTATAAAACCAAATCCCAACATTCCAAGCAGAACTGCGGAGAATGCAGGATTGCCCCACGGCGCATTTATAAGCCAGTCAAAAAGCCCTTTTGTAAACCCTCTGCGCCTCTGGGCAGATTCAATTGCTGACGGAACTGCAAAGGCATGTATCAGAGATGCAAGAACCGCTATATACATAATATAGCTTGTGTTAAAGATCTTAAACTCAGTGCCTACACCAGGGTCAGAGAGGATATGGTGAGCAGACGCAACGTTTATACCGATAATATAAAGCATAAAGGCAATTCTGCTGACCTTTTCATTGATTGAGGTGCCGCCCACTGTGAGGAATGCGCCAAGATACCATATGGATATCATTGCCGTAACATTTATCTGCTGTGAAGAATGGCCAAAACCCCAGAATACGAGTTTATACATTGCAGGGTTAAGACTCTTTATATAACCCAAAGACCAAAGCAGTGTCGGGATATAAATTATAGCCCCTGTTGCAATTGTAAGAATCGCAATAATACAGGCTGCCAGAAGTCCGTAGGTAAAGAGCGGCAAGGAGCCTTCGTATGTCTTCTCCTGCTTTGCCTTTTTAAGGTTTGCAAGGAAAAGGAAACATGCAATTAATGCGCCTACTGCAAATAAGATGATACCGAGGTAATAGACTGGTTCAGCCCTTAGAGGCACATATGATGTAAAGAGAACATCAGCTTTGCCTGCAAGGACAGCATAGTTAACAAGCCCGAATCCAAGTATTGTCAGAATAAAGGCAAACCACCCTACCCCTGGCGTTGACATCTTACAGTTCAATATGATTGTTGAGCCAAAATAAAGCCCTGCTATCTCAAAAAACACTATCCAAAACACAAGGGCATTAAGTCCGTGAAATGTAAGCATCCTGTAATACCAGTCTGGAAGAAGAAGATGAACAACCTGCCATCTGGTAAGGACAAGAAGCAGTGCGCCTGTGACGCCTAAAAGCAGGGACACCACAGCGACAACCGCATTCGCTTTTATAAGCGGCTCTACTTTTCGATCAACTTTAAATCCTGTTATATCACATGTTCTAAACATTTATTTCCTCCTTTATTCCTCAACCACAATTTTGCCAACCATGAGGTGATGCCCTACGCCGCAGAATTCATTGCAGATCACCTTATACTCTCCAGCCTCTGTAGGTGTGAAGGTCAATACATAGTCATGGTTAGGATAGACCATAAAATTCATATTAATTGGCTGAAGAGAGAAACCATGCAGAAAGTCTGTTGATGCAAGGTGAAATCTGTATGATTCGCCCTTTTTCAGAATCAGCACAGGCTCCCATCTCCATATCTGTGCGCGCATAAAGACATCTGTGTTAGGGTCTGGCTTTACCACAGCAAAGCCGTGTTCTTCCCCGACCTTATACTTTTCTACAAATGCATCATAAAGCGCATTAAACTCATGGACATTTGTCTTATAGGTTGTAAATGACGGGTTTTGTTTGCCGTATACATGCCACAGTATCATTGTTGCAAAGAGTCCAAGACATACTACAAGCGCCAGACCTATCCATATCTTCTCTTCTTTTGCTATTTTGGTATAATACCAGCCCTCTTTTGGAGGAATTGCACTCATTTTCCCTTACCTCCCTAATATAGATTTTTTTAAGTCTTCTGGAATCGGAGGGAGATTGCTTAACTCCATTACTCCCCAAAGCAGATAAAAGACAGCATAAATTGTGACCCCCATAAAGAGTAAAAGCATAGGGTCTTCAATAACATAAAGCCAGAAAGGAGTTTTCTCGCCTTCTTTTGCCATAATAGACCTCCCCTTTTTTATTTTTTTAGGTTATGTTCTGATGCTGCAAAGCATCTTGGTTTTAAATATCAGAGACAGGCACCAACTTATGTATTAGTGCATCAATTTACCAAATAGCGACTAACAATTCAGTAACTTAAGTCACCATGATAACAAATTAACAACAAATTTACAGCAAAATTCTATCCTTTCTTTAGTTTCTTATGCAGCCCTATACCAACCCCTAAAACAATAAGTGACACTACAGGCGGAAGAATATATACCTTCATAGGGGTCTCAGGCTCAAGCATTAAATAGTACCATGCTGATACCGCCCCTTTACTGCCATCTTCAGTATTCTGTCCGTCATATAGAGTAACTGAAAATGGAATAAACTTCCCCTTGTCAAAAACAATGTCATCTTGATCGCCTGTATTAAGGGGTCTTCTAAATATAACCCTGTATGTTCCGTCATTATATGAGCCCGAAGCCTTTATATCCTGTCTTTCCTGCTCCTTAATATCAGATACGCCCTTGGCATTAAGCTCAGTTGCTGCATCTGAAGCAGAAGACTTCCACTGATAAAGGGCGACTCCGGCCTTGTCAGTGCCCCTGAAGAAATATGGCTTATCAGCGCCATCCGTCAGCTTAGAAGGAACCTGTACTATAGCTGAGTCAACAGGCATGCCGTCATCACCTTTATTTGGCTTTTTATCCGACCACTCAACCAAAAGGACTGCTTCCTTCTCTGTATAAACACCCCTTACCCTTACATTTGTTGCTGAGGGGATAAAATTTCGCGGCTCAAACATAATCTGCCCGCCAAGCGGGATGTCAAGATACCCCTGAGAATCCCACATCTTATCATCAATGTCTGAGGGAATGGCTGAAACCTTCTTTACCGGAAGCGCTACCCCTAATTTTTTGCTTAACTGAATAGAGGTTATATAGCAGGCAAGCTGCCATCTCTGCTCATCTGCAATAGAGTCCATATAAGACGTCATAGGGGTGCCGCTGAGTCCTGTTGTAATAGTCCGGTATAAGTCCTCGGGGCTCGCGCCGTTACGCATCTCCCATGGATGAGTGAGGTTTGCTGGATATATCTTCTCTCCCCAATCATCTTTGAACTTCTCATCCCATCCCTTCTGACCATTGCCTCTGCCGCTATCGCCATGGCAGTCAAAACACTTTGCAGATTTATAGACCTCTTTGCCTTTCTTTATGGTGTCTTCACCGCAGGAAGGCGCCTTGCCTATCTTTATCGCCTGCCCCTTCATTGCGAATGTATCAGGCGCAAATTTCTTTACATGCTCAGTTATAGCCTTAACCTCTTCGTCGCTGAACCTTTTCCATGCAGGCATAGAGGTGCCGGGGTTTCCCTTTCTTATGGAGCGTATTATATCTTCATCAGTAGGCGCCTTGCCTGAGGGCGTTGAGCGGAACTTATACACGCCAAAGGCAAAGTCTCTGGGCTTTGGATTTGTAAAATTACGGGCATAGGATTCTGCGTCTCCTTGATAACCATGGCACTGGGCGCACCACTGGTCATAAAGCTGCTTGCCTTTATCCTCTGAAAAGGCGCTAAATGGCAACAGTATTAATAAAGCCGATAAAATTAGAAAACGCCTCATCCTAACCCCCAACTTACTAATAACTACATATTGAAAGCCACCTTTTTTGTCATTCCCGCCCCCGATTACGACATTCGAGGGCAGGCTCCAGCGGGAATCCAGAAACATCAGGAAAATACTGGATTCCGGTTCCCCCGATTAAAGACTTCGAGGGCAGGCAAGCCCGGAATGACGACTATGAGGCTTTGTTATGTTAGTTCTTAGTAGAACTAAAAACTTAGAATTCATAATTATATTTTTACCACGTCCTCGGTTTATTCCCTGACGCCTCATATATAAAGAGCACTGCCTTCCATACTTCCTCTTCTGTAAGAATATCCTCAAATGCAGGCATTGCTGAATCCCACGGCGTAGAGCCCGGGGGAAGCGCCTTCCACCCCTTTGCCACACGCCAAAATACAAATGACTCAGGAAGCTGAGCAATAGTGTCAGTGCCCCTGAACGGAAGAGGTACGGGATTAAATTGCCGTCTTCTATATTCTTGGCAAGATTTGCTGTATCTTTCCTCAGAGGATTCTCAAGCCCCAGCACCTTTATGGTCTTGCCCTTGAAGTCCATCTCATTTGGCGGCTCTGGATGAACGATCCTCGCTGAGACAGGGGGCTCAAACTTTGGCTTTACCTTAACGTAAGTTATATATCCTGCAAGAAGCGGAATAGCGATAAATACGATTAAAAGCCTTAAAAACTTTTTATTGTCATCTGCAAGCACAGCCCGCATAGGCTCAAGAAATGCCTTAAATGTCTCCTCCTGAATAGAGAAGTAAATAAGGAAGGCAAAGACTGACATCGCCATATACATTGTTACAACCTGCCCCGGAAGAGGCGGCATCACAAGCGATACACTGTTTAACCCCCCGTATATAGCTATAAGTATTCCAAGAAAATTAAAAAACGGTGATTTCTTAAATGCAGCTAAGACAGCGATTAGGATACCGGCAATGCAGATCAGAGGATATGTCATGGCTACTTGCCCCCTGCCTTCTGTATCTGCGCCTTAAGCGCAGGCCCAGACTCAGGATATGCTGCCGTAACCTTGCCGCCCTTACTCTGCAGGAATGCGGCAACAGCTACAAGCTCTCCTTCTGTCAGCGAAGTCGGAGACTCATGAAGAGGCGGCATCATATCGTCGAAGCCCTTGCCAACATATGCAGAAGGATTGACAAGCGACTCAAACAGATGCTCCTCAGGGGTTATGCCCCTTTGCTTCGCCTCTTTCTCCATATCCCCGCCAATCGTAGAGATAGCAGGAGACCTCATCCCGGGCTCCGTCTTCATTACATGACATACCATACACTCGCCCTTTCCAAAGACTATCTCCTCGCCTAACTTAAGGAGTTCATCCTGAGTAATGCCTTCTTCTATCTTTATAACCTTCGGAGGATGTGACTCTGACTGAGGCAGAAAATAAACGCCTATGTATGTAAAAAAGAGGCTTAATCCGATTACAATTATTGAAAGCTTTAAGACTCCGCTCTTCATTATCTCTTCCCCTTTGCCTCTGAGGCCTTTTCAAGCCTCATTATGCTCCAGAACAACAACCCTATAAGGAGAAAAAATATTATTGTAATAATTGAGACAATCACAAGGGCCGCCCCGTGCGTAGGCAGATATGCGCCCGGGCTTGTATCCTTCATTATTCCATAGACATGCCAGTGCTGCCTGCCGCCTGCCCTCATATAGCCCATCATACCCATAAGCCATGTAAATGTCACTGTTATGGCAATCAACGCATACTGAGACCTCTCAGGCATCTTGCCCCATTTTGGCTCGCCAATTATCTTTGCGCCCTTATACATCCTGCTGTCAAGGACATAAAGGACTATAAGGGAGATGAAGAATATTCCAAACTGTATTGGCGAAAGGACCTTAACCCTCACTGCAGCAGGCACCATATAGCTGTATACGCCAAGCGCAAGCACAGCCACAGTAGACATAATAATAATTGCAGCCCTTGTCTTATGTCCTGCTTTTGCCCAAGAAACTTGAGGCTCTTTATTGCTTATTCTGAAGATGGAGTAGCTTAGAAATGTGGCAAGATAGGATATTACAACAGCAGTATTTTTGGCTGCCATAACCCCAAGGTTTCCAAGCGCAGGATGATATGCCCCCATCTTTCTTGCCTCTCCAAGGCTCAATGCCACGCTGTGCGGAGTAAGCCAAACAACATAGCCAAGGAGCACAACGATAAAGAGATATTTAACATACTTAAAATATCTCTCGCCGCCGGGCATCTTGTTAAGGGATATCCAAAGGTAGTAATTTACAAAAAACAATATTGCGCCAATAAGTATCGCCTGCATAACCCATAGCCATGCAAAGAACCCTCCCATAAGCTGTATGCCCATCTGTTCATTAAATGAATATATCTCAACTCCAAGCAGATACCCAACGCCTGGCAATATCAGGGAGAACCCTATTGAGATCATAGCTGACGTATAACCCATCCAGTCATAATATGCCCTCTCTTCATCCTTCTCAGCGGTTATAAACCTAAAGGCAGCATAAGCAGCAGCTATGCCTGCGCCAAAGACAACATTGGCTACAAGCCTGTGCAGGCTGAGAGGGATCCACATATATGTCTTTATAGCCTGCCATCTGTTTATTAAGTTGCCGTCTGGGCTTACGCCGCCGGGGGTTGTCATATACCCAACCCATGCGCTTGTTGCAAGCAGAAGCACTGTGCCAAATACGTTAAGGAGAAGCCCTAAAAATACGTGAGCGCCCTTTTTATCCTTCATCTTCTTCCATGAATAATAATAGTAGTAGCAGACAATAACCTCGCCGTACATTATTGCAATATAAGCCCACCACGTAGGGCCCAGGATCTTCATCATATGGTCAATAAATTTTGGATAAAAAAGAGGCAGGCTCACAAGAAGCACAGAGCCCATTATGGCTGTTACTGTATAGGCAAGGGTGAAGAGTTTTGTAAAGTCATAGGCAATTCTGTCAAGCCTTTCATCAGACTTTTTCCATCCGACAAACTCCATTGAGACGGCAAATATAGGAACTCCAAGCACAAAGGCGGCAAAGTTAAGATGAAGCTGCGCTATTATCCAGACCCATACCCTGCTGCCAAGCACAGGGAAAGCCCTGTAACCGTCTTCTGTAGGCGCCGGGAGCGCCCCTTTTAGGAAGTGAAGTGCAAGGAAGCCCAATCCAAGTATAAGGGAGAGTTTTATTAAGCCTTTTAAAATACTGCTGCCTACACTCTTTTCTGCCACAATTCACCCCTCTGCGCGCTTGTTATAAATTGCCCTAACCCAAAGCCCGATTTAGAAATTGATTCCTTCCTCTAAATCCCCTCCCCTTGCGGGAGGGGATTTAGGGGAGGGGTAATCTTTTGGGTTATCCTTCACCCTCACCCTAACCCTCTCCCGTCAAGGGAGAGGGGACTCTTGGAGGCTTCTATCTCTGTTTTTCGGGACAAACTATTTCTTTTTATTTAGGGTTACATTTACATCTGCTGCTGCGTTAGCCTTAACTTCCACTGTCTGCGTTGTTTCCTGAAGTCCTTCGTGCCAGAACTTTACAGTATATTTTCCTGGAAGCAGGTCTTTGATCTCAAAGTTTCCGTTTGCATCTGTCACCGCAACATAAGGATGCTCTGATGCATATATATAGGCCCTCATCCATGGGTGGGCGTCACATTTTACTTCATGCATTCCTGCAACCTCAACAGGCTTCTTTATAACCATGCCTTTTGTCGGGAATGCAAGATTATAAATTACTTTCTTTCTCTCTTTTCCTTTATACATTGTCATAAGGCCCATGTTTGTATTGTGCAGCACTGAGTCGCTGTTTTTCATTGCATAAGAGCCGCCAACATAGGCAATCCCTACAACCGGCTCAAAATAGCATTTGTTATTATCAAGAAGAAACTCGCTCTTTGGGGCAGCCTTCCCTTTTTGAACACCCTCAACTATAACAAGGGCATTCTTTACGCCGAGGTCCGCTGACAGCATATACATGTTTGCCTTCTGTGTCTTCCCGCAGAAGTCAACATCTTTATCAATCCTTAACTCAGGGTCGCTAATCTTAGTAGCAGCCTTTACCTTTCCTTTTATGCTTCCTCCGCCTTTAACATCCGTAACCTCATAGGCAAAAGAGGCTCCTGTAATCAAGAGAATAAAAATTCCCGCTAACGCTAAAACCTTTTTCATTTTTACCTCCCCGTTATTTCCCCCGCTTATGCGGAGAAGTTTTTTGTTTTTATCTACGCCTTCCGTCATTCCCGCAGTCTGTTAAGCCTGCCCTCGAAGTTAGTAATCGGGGGCGGGAATCCAGTATTTTTACTACATTCTGGATTGCCCGATCAAGTCGGGCAATGACAAATTAATGACAATATCCACGAACTTCTTAGTATTTGCTCCTGCATTATAATAAGAAAGCATTACTTATTCAATGAGTAACATTATAGCTATTGGAGATGTCTTTTCTATGATTTAACTCATATAAAAACAGTAAGCGCACTTCTTTCAGACAGTTCCAAAGCTTTTTTGCGGCACCGGTTAATCTTTACATCGTGAAGACAGTTTTGAATTAATCCTCACTTTAATCGAGTAGGAGGTAGGTGATTATT
>JACQXF010000089.1 GCA_016208855.1 Nitrospirota bacterium
GCAGTAGTCTTTTGCAAATGGTGCCTCTCAAAAGAGAGACCCATAAGGAGGACACAAAACTGTCTTTCCTGCTTAAAGACTCGTACTAACGATTATAAACTTCTTTACCCATTCCTATGGGTGAGGATTATACCAGGAGGCAACAATGAAATATAAGATGACAGCAATTATTGAGAGAGAAGGGGATGGCTATACTGCACTTTGTCCAGAGATAGATATCGCAAGTCAAGGTGATACTATTGAGCAGGCGCGCGATAATCTTAAAGAAGCATTGGAACTGTTTTTTGAGACAGCTTCGCCTGAAGAAATTAACAACAGACTTATCGGAGATATTTTTGTGACACAGGTCGAGGTCGCTGTTGGGTAAACTTCGTATTCTTTCGGGAAGAGAAGTATGCGCGATTTTAGAAAAGCATGGTTTTAATGAAGTACGGCAACGAGGCAGCCATATAGTGATGCAAAAGAAACAGTCTATAGGTACAATTACCGTTCCCGTTCCAGATCATCGGGAGATAAGAATTGGTACTTTACAGTCCATCATTCGGCAGTCTGGTATCCTTCGAACTGAGTTTGAATCATAAAACACCCGTATTAATAAATTTCCCCCCTACCAAAGCTATAGTAAAATAATCCATTTTTCTTGCCCAATTCCTGTTCGCATGCAGTAATGCATTTGCCGCAGTTAATGCACTTTGGGTTTACTTTTTTTACCATTGTCCTTGGCTTTATTTCCATAAAACATGCCCTTTCGCAACCCTTGCAGTTTGTGCACATTTTAGACCTGTTTGTGTCAAACCCGACCCTAAGTGAAAAGGGGCTTACGATGGCTGGAATTGTCTGCGTTATACCAAAGAGGCAGATATAGCTGCAGAATGCTATTCTTGCAAAATAAGTCCCTACAATAAGTATCATTATCCCTGAGACTGTGGCAATAAACAGGGGTGAAAGTTCAAGTGCAGATATCTGCCTCCAGATTTCAGAGGGTGCTATAATTAATCCTGCAAAGAAGATGGACATTATAGAAAGGGCGATGATAATAAGAATTACCGAGAGAGAGCCGTAAAGACAGATTGCCCAGTGAGGTTCTTTATTCTCTGATCTTGAACTATGCCGGCAGTCTTTTAAACGAATTAAGTTCCTCCTAAAAAAATCGCCAATTTCAAAAATCGTGCCTACCGGGCAGAACCAGCCGCATAAAAACCTCCCAAGCACTGCTCCCCAGACAGGAAGGCTTACAAATAAAAGAATAAACGGGATTATCCCTTTAAAGATAAAGTTAACCGGGTCACCGCCTGCCCCTGACATGTATTGCCCCTGAGGCGCAAATGACCATACCTGCCTGAGAAGATAGAGTTTCAGTTCTGATATATCAAACCTGAAGATGTCGAATACAGGTATTAAGACAGCAGCCACAAGGATAATTCCCTGTGTGAACATTCTTAATGTTTTTCTATTCAAGATAAGACCCCATTAACAACCCCCTTTATCCCCCTTTTCTAAGGGGGAATAATGAGCGGTATTTGCATTAAAGGAATAGGTTGCCAATAAAATTGTCGCACACCCCTATAAAGATCTTACAATAAAGATTATGCCCATGATTATCATTAAGATTGCCGAAAGCCTGTAGAGCCTCAATCTCATCTGCGCTCCAATAGCATTCATAACCTTCCCAAGCAGAAGCAGCGCAGGCATTGTGCCAAGACCAAATAAGAGCATAATAGTGATGCCATTAAGAAATCCTAAAAAATGGTTTCCTGCCTCCATGCCTGCTCGAGCTGCCGTTATTAGCGCTGTATAAATAAGCCCGCAGGGCATGAAGCCTGAAAAAATGCCGAGTAGATAAAAAGAGCCCGGCGTCAGACCTTCTGAAGGGATATTCTTAAACTTCTTGATAAAATTTGACGCTAATATTTCCTGATTTCTAAGAAACGGTATGGCTGGAAGCCACCCTGCTAATCCCATTCCCATAAGTACTATTACTATGCCTGCCGTGGTCATAACAAGCCTCTGGATATGCCCTGCTATGCCAATAAAAGAGGCTGTCATTGCAGCTAAGCCTCCTAAAAGCGTATATGTTGAAATCCTTCCAAGGTTGTACAAGACATGGGAAGCCAGCCCCGTGCCTTTAAAGGCAACTGAATAGGAAGCCACCAGCGGGCCGCACATGCCAAGGCAGTGTCCGAAACCCCCTAAAAGTCCTGAGGTAAACATGAGTATATATATTGAGTTAATAAAATTCATTCAGGCAGTGACGGCATTACTAACCGTAAAAGTATTGTCGCAGCTAAAGGGACTAATGTGAGAAGAAATGATATATACGGGGCAGCCCCTGCCTTCATATATGTAATGGCAAACCTCAGCCATGGAGCAGTGATAGAGAACATCAGTATTATGAAGATTTCAATAATAAAATTGGATTTACTGATATGGCTACCCGCGTCAAGCGCCTGCATGATAAACCACATTGGTATACCGAGGAATGGGAATATATAATCCCACCATATGGCCTTAAATGGATAGCGAGCGTATTCCCCGCAGCTTGCTGCAGGGTCAAGCGAGCGAATGTAATGCAATATATTCCTTACATTAGATTTCCTGCGGCTTGTTGCAGGGAAGATTAATTTGTGCCTGCTTAAAATCAACGGAGTTATCGTTGACACTACGATAACGGAAAAGACAAAGACAATGTAGATTGCTGTATCCATGGTTATACTCATAGCCTCGCAGAGTTGCCAATAACAATAAGGCTGCTTACTATCATTGCGATTACTGCAAATAGCGGTGTTATGGCGCCGTTAACCGCAAGATATATGCCTACTACATTATAAGAGAACGCCCAGAAGAAGTTTTCAAATACCTTTCTCCTGACCCTTTTTGAAAGCTGGATAAGATATGGTATTAGCATCAGATCATCACCCAGAAGATTTATCTTGGCTGACTCCCTTGTGAGTTCTGTGCCGCATCCCATTGCTATGCCAATATGAGATGCCTCAAGGGCCGGGGCGTCATTTATGCCGTCACCAACCATTGCAACTATCTGAGCCTTTTTGACTGTCTCAATCTCTCTTACTTTATCTTGGGGAAGAAGCTGCCATTTTATCTCATCAGGTTTAACCATATCTTTAATATATAAAGCGCCGTGCTTGTCATCGCCTGTAAGTATGACTGTGTTGATTCCCATCTCCCTTATCTTTCTGAATGTATCATGTATGCCATCTCGCAGAGATTGACTGAAGACAAAGAATCCTATAACATCTTCCTCATCTTTTATGAAAATAACTGTCTTGTCTTTGCCTGTTTTTTCATACTCTCTTAATATCCGGGGAGGTATTGATATCTTCATCTCCTCAAACCATGTTCTGCTTCCAATACAGTAGCTCTTCTGTTTTATTTCAGCCATTATCCCTAACCCCGGCATTGTCCTTACATTCACTGCCTCAAGCAAGGAAAGTCCTTTTTCTTTTGCCTCTTTCAGCATAGATACGGCAAGCGGGTGGGTAGAGTGAGCCTCTATTGAAGCTGCTATTGTCAGCAGTTCATCCGCTGCTCTAAGGCCTTCTGTATATATTTCAGACAGGGCAGGGGCATGCGAAGTTATAGTTCCTGTCTTATCAAAAAAGATAGTCTTTACCCTTGAAAAACTCTCAAGGATATCTGCGCCAGTAATAATTGCCCCTTTTTCTGCCGCCCTGGTAAGCCCCCTCCATATCACAAGAGGCGCTGCTATGCCAAATGCACAGGGACATGATATAAGGAGAATGGAGAGCATCCTCATTACTGCTGTTGTTGTCTCTCCTTTTGCCATCCAATAGGCTAAACTCCCAAGAGAAAGAAGGACAATCCCAGGCACAAAATATGCCGCAATTGCATCGCCTATCCTTTTTATATGTGATGGATTTTCCCGTATCTGCTGCATTAATCTCTCAATCTTTTTTACGACAAACTCATCTACAGGCTTTTTTACTTCTACGACAAGACTTCCATCCAGATTAATAGAGCCGCTGAATACCTCCGTTCCTTTTTTCTTTATTACGGGCTTGCTCTCGCCGGTCAGAAAAGACTCATCAACTGAGCCGCAGCCATTTACCACAACACCGTCAAGAGGAATTCTATCGCCTGGCCTTAAAAGAACCTTATCGCCAATAGAAACTTTCTCAAATGGAGTTTTCTCTGTCGTATTGTCATGCCTTAGCAGCAAGACCTCTGCCGGAATGATTGATGAGAAGCCCTTTATTGACTCAGATGCCTTCCACCTTGCTTTTGTATCAATATAGCGGCCCAGAGTAAAGAGTGTTAGTATCATTGTGGATGTCTCATAATAAATCTCCCCGCTTCCTGCTATTGTTGCCTTAACAGAAATCAAAAAGGCAGATACAGCGCCGATTAATATAAGCAGCTCTGTCCCTATAATGCGGTTTTTGATGGAGTTATAAGACGATTTAAGTATTGGATAACCTAAAATCAGAATAACGGGAAGGGATAAGCAAAGCAGTACAAACTTGATGGCGCTGGCAAATTTTTCCGGTATAGTTATAGATGCATAAGCACCGGCATAAAGAGGAGCGCTTAACATCATAATATTCATGGAGAGAAGAAAACCAAGCCCAAACTTACCTGCCAGTATCTGGCTTAAACCCTCATCTCCTCTTTTGCCTGTTATTTTATGAACAAGAAAACATCCCGAACAACAAAATGCCTCATCCTGATCTTTTAGACTACGCCTGCGGGCATAGTCTGTAATCGGGAGGCCGCACTGATAGCACTTTATTTCCCCCGCTCTGATTGCCATATAATCTTATCAGGATCAACCCCTCCTTTTAACCAGTTAGATAGATCCGGGAAAAAGTGCGTCACTGCGTATGAAATTGAGATTAATGCCATAAGCAAAATTATAACTGCCACAAACCATGTGCCTTTGCCGCCTGCATAACCCATCTCATCTCTTTCTGCTTCCATAGTTTTATCTCCTCTCTCTCGCTACTGTCCAAAATGTTCTATCTTGGACAGGTATGCCTTTCTCTTTATCTAAGGTCGCTGTCTTCAAAACTTCTCTCCATCTCCATCATATCATATGAAGGCCTGTCTATCTCCTTAAAGTGTCCTCTAAAAAAGGCCCACACAAAGAGGCAGATGAAGCCGATAGCGATAAAGAGGTAATTAAAAAACGGCAGGGCAAAGCCTGACATTCCCTCCTCCATTTCAACCATAAAGTAGCTTGCAATCTTGGCAATAAAGCTTATGCCTCCAGGAATTATAACAAACAAGATCATGCAAACAGTTATTATCTTGTCTCTTTTGCTCATAGGTTCTCCTTATTTTTTACTTAGTTCATACAGAGGATTTTTTGCCCAGCTTCCAAGCCACTGCATATATGCAACTATAGAGAGCCCTTTTTTGTTTGGCCTTCCATCTTTATCAAAAAACCATCCATAGGAAGGCATTACAGAGCCCGGGGTAACTGAAGGCGGATTTTTAAAGTGCGCTATATGCCAGTCATTGCTGTGAACGCCTGATTCCCTTATAAGGTCAGGGCCTACCCTCCTTGTCCCAAGAAGCTGTGGGAGCTGCATAACATTTGCATATTCAGAAGGATAGGAGACCTTGCCATACCTCTCCTCCTCTTTTGAAACAGGCCTTACAAACTGTGAATGACAATGCCAGCATGCCTCTGCAATATAGGCTTTTTTCCCTGTCGTCAGGGCCTCTATAAAAGAGGCCTTGCCAAGCTCTCCAAGATGCTTTCTGAACTCATCAGGATAGTCCTCTGCAAGCATGTAAAACTCAGGCGGAATATTCTCTGCTATTTTATCCATGGACTTTACAGGGATATTTTTTAATGAGAGATATGGCGCTACTGCCTGCCAGAATGTTCCAAAGGCAAAAAATACAATGCCTACAATCAAGGCTATTGTGGCAAATTTTTCTGATGCTGCAATCTTACTCATGCCTTCCCTCCTGATGCCTGTGCCTGAAGCGCTGATACAGGCTCTTTTCTGCCGGTCATGTACATGTTATAAGTAAAGAGGATGATGCCTGTTGCTATCATGACACCTGTAATAGTCCTTACTATCCAAAACGGCACCGAGAAGTTCACAGAGTCTATAAATGGGCTGAGACCCCACCAGTTAAACCCTTGCATAAGCCCTGCTGACAGCAAATCTACCCACATTATGGCTGTGCCAAGCGACACTAGCCAGAATGCCCATTCATCAAGGCTTCTTGAGTAAGCCTCTGCCTTCCTCATCTTTGGCCATAGATACGCAAAAAATCCCAGAATCCAGAATCCAAATGTTCCAAACATTATAAGATGCGCATGTCCAACGACCCAGTCAGTAAAATGAATCACCTTCTGAGTTGTCAGCAGCACCTGAAATGCGCACTGCAGGCATGTTATAGCGTAGTTTATAGTGCCTACAAACATCCACCTTATGGGGATGCTTGTTCTCATTGCTTCGGCGTTTCCTCTAAGTGTCATGAGAAAATTTACAATAACCGTTATTACTGCAAGCTCAAGGACAACTGTTGAAAAGACCGCTGCATACTGTGCATACATAGGGATTGGGCTCCAAAGGTAGTGATGTACTCCCTGAAGCGGATAAAAGAAGGCAAGCCCCCAGAAGCCCATTAAAGAGAGAGAATGGCTCCATATAGGCTTTTTCAAGAGCACAGGCACAAAGTAATACATTAAGCCCCATCCGATAGGAGTCACATAAAGCCCTACTGCGTCATGAATCCATGTGCCTGTAACTGCTGCGCCTGCAACTCCGGGGATAAAAAACTGCGGGACATAGTTGCCCATTATATATACCATTATCACCCAGATAAGCCCTGCTGTGATATACCAGTTTGCGGCATAAAGAGGTTTATCCTTTGCATATTTATAGATAGGCACAATAAACTGTCCTAACGAAACAAACAGCCATGCAACAATAGCCGGGTCTATAAATATAGGCGTCTCCCCCCATTCAATCGCCTGCGCAAAGCCAAGAAGCAGCCCGCCTGCGGTAGCAAGCACAGCAACCTGAAGAGCTATAGCAAGAAACCATCCTATTATTTTTTCATTCCAGACTCTATAGCCTGTGAGTCTTGGCACTGCCCAGTAAAGTCCTGCCATAAACCCATTAATAATAAAACCATAAACAGCGCCGTTAGTGTGTAGCATCCTTATTCTTCCAGGGGAAAAGACTTCTATGTTGGAAAGCGGGTAAAGGCCGATAAACTGAAGCGAGTAGAGAAGCCCCCCAAGCAGCACTATTAAAAGGTACAACATTGCAAATCCAATATGGAATTTGATCAATGAGTAATTGATGATACTGGTTTTTTCCTCAGCCATAACTACCTCCTCTCCTTGCCCATAATTTTTAAGATATATGATGTCAAATGCCATCTGTCCTCATCGCTTATAAGGTTTTTGAAGGAGAGCATGGGCGTTCCTTCTACTCCAAGTATGATAGAGCGATAGATGTCTTCAACGCGGCTGCCTCTTTTTATAATGCGGTTTTTAAAATTTGCAGGTCTTGCTAAGTCCTTGCACTGTTCTGCGCCCCACCTCAGGGTGAATGAAACGCTGCCGCCTTCATTTTCTTCTCCATGACACATAGCGCATCTTTCAGAGTAAAGCTCTTTGCCCTTGTTTATAGATTTAGGCCTTCCTACAAAGTCAGGAACACTTACTGAGCCTATTGGCTCGCCTGATTTCTCCATCTTCCATCTTTGTGAGAAGGTCATCATATACTTTATAACTGCCTCCATCTCTACGTCAGGCATCAGCCTGAAAGAAGGCATTGATGATGTGGGCAAACCGTAGGTAATTATTTTCTTTAAGTCATCAGCAGCGGGGAGGGTGCCGGCAGGTGATGACTTAAATTTAAAAACGCCTGATGTAAAGTCACGAGGCCTAACAATCAGGTTTTTTGCAGCAGCTCCGTTGCCATCGCCTTTCTCGCCGTGGCATCCTATACAGTATTTTTCATAGACCTTTCTGCCTGCTGTCGTATCTTCCGCAATACAGATAATAGGCAGGATGAAGGTTACAACAGCTATAAAGGCCAAACATAATTGCAAGTGTCTTTTTCTCATTCCAAGCCTCCCTTGATTACTTCGTAAGCCCCATTAGTTTCATGGTATATGAAACAAGATGCCATCTCTCCTCATCTTTCAGGGAATCTTCATACGAGGGCATTCCTGTTCCGTCAAGTCCTGTGGTAAAAGTTATATAGATATTTTCAGGTGAAGTGCCTCTTTTAAGTTTGCCTGTTGTGAAATCAAAAGGCACTATAGTCCGTCCCCAGTCATCCTTAAGGTCTTTTGACTTTGGTCCGCTGCCTTTGCCGTCCTCTCCGTGACATTCCCAGCATTTCATATCTTTAAATATGGCTTTGCCTTTGTCTATAGACGCAGGTGTTGCTACCCACGCCGGCATTGCTATACGAACAGTCTTGCACGGTTCTTCCTCTTTCCACCTCGGTGAAAATGTCTTAATATGAGCTATAACTGCCTTCCTCAATTCTGTTGGGATGTCCTTGAAGGTTGGCATAGATGACTTAGAGATACCATTTGTTACTGTCTTCAAGAGGTCGTCGTCAGTAGGGAGACATCCTGTGGGGGTTGTCCGAAACTTAAATGAGCCCGCAGTGAAATCACGTGGATATGTAACCAGAACCCTGCCGCTCTTTTCTCTGTTTCTGACAAAACAGACCTGACCATTCCCATCGCCCTTTTCTCCGTGGCATACTGCGCAGTACTCCTGGAAAATTCTCTTGCCTTGGTCGGCCTTGGTTTCCATCCCGCCGGCATACGCTTGCGGCAGGAGAATGCCGATTAAGGATATAAGCAATAAACAGATTCTGCAGAGCATTCCCTATTCCTCCTTTTCAGTTTTAAAGCTCCATGCGGCAATCCGCAGGGAATCTTGAAATACAAGAAATCTATTTTCTATATACATTCGCTTGCTGGTTCATTTTAAAAGCATTATATCATGCCCAAAAACAGGATATAAATAGTCTCTTTTAAATTGGATTAATTTTATCTTGCTTTAGTTTCGGTGTCAATATAAATTTTTTGTAAAGTATATTTTAATAAAGCTTTCGCTTAGACGGCAGATAGTGTGCCGGAAATTTTTGCTGTTAACACAAAAGGCATAAAGGGAAGGAGGCTGTATGTGTATAATAACCTTTATGCCTTTGTGCGTTATTCTTATCCATTAAAAATCATATTTCACATTAAATGCCCATATTGTATTTGTCTCTTTATGTACAACATTTCCTATATTCGCAACGGCAGCAGTGATTGACAGCTTGGGCGTTGGCATATACGCAACGAAGAAGTCAATAAAGTCATTCTCCTGAAATGTATAATCATTAAGCGCCGGAAATGTAGCGCCGCCGGCATTCGCCCTCAGATAATCGTTTACAGACTTTAACTTATCCGGTTTATGCCTGTATTCCATGCCTATTGCAACATTTGGCTCGGGCAGGATAGCTACGGTCAGTTCAGGATGAAGACTGTAATCACCTGAAAATCCAAGGAAGCCCAATTGATTTGCCTTTGTGTATCTCAGGTTGACCGCGGTAAGTATAGGTATCTTTGTCTTCCACAACTTTGTGGCCATGAGATTAAAGTCTACTCCTGTATCATCATCAACGCCCATCCATTTAAGTAAATCAGGGGCTCCTGCACCAAGCACGCCTCTAACGTCACTTGAAAGATTATTGTCAAGGTCATCTACTGAGAGGGCCTTCTTAACCTCTGCTGATACAGCCACTGCAGGCATTGTATCGGTTTCCTTCAGGATGAGGAACTTTGCGTGTGCTGTGACCATCTGGAGGTTGTCTCTACCAGTATCCAAGGCTGTCCCTGCCCCAAGCGCTATCTGGCTGTCGCCTTTAAGGTCATCCCTTAAGGTGGTTATATCAATATTCTGCCATGCGAAACCAAGCTCAAGTCGTGGCATTACGCTTATTCCAGCTGTCCAGAAGTTTATAGTATAACCGTTGCTAATCCATGTCCATGCGCCTATTGATGGATTGCCGATGCCGCCATCTTTTGAAGGATTTATAAGGTAAGCCCATGGCACGATGCCGCCGCCGCCTTCACCTTCTATATTTAGCAGTGGAACACCGGCGCTGGCCTGCTTGCCTGCGGCAAAAATCATGATAATTACTACAGTGATAATAAAAAATCTTTTCATCTTTTCTCCTCCGGATTCTTTATTGAATCCTGCATTAATAATGTCCTATAGCGGTTTTTGTCTCGTCATTCCGGCTTATCCGGAATCCTTCTTGGACAGACTCCCGACAAGCGGGAGTGACAGACTGATGTATAAGTTTCTATATTTGCATTGCATCACCGCCTTTCTTTTCAACAATCCTGAAGAGGGGGGGTTATGCCTCCTCTTTTCAGAATTCAGCAAAGAAATATTTGACATTAAACTAAATGCAAAAGAGATGCCAGAAGTATATGTTCTGAATTATTCCTTAATTTTCAGGTGTTATGGTGAATTAGTAGCTGGAGATCAAAATCCTGTATCTGTGGCAGAATGTACCATTTCAAAAGATAAGAGGGTTCTTATTTTATTAAATCAGGTAGTTGCAATGATTTGTCCAATATCGCCGCATGTGGCAGAAATGTACAAAAAAATCCTTAAGGATTTTGGATGAACTAAGGGGTTTCAAACATGTTTTCAGGCATGCATATTCTTATGGGCTTGACGCAGAGCGGGCGATAATGCTTGCAAAAAAACCGTCAGGCTCAAGAAAGTTTTTCAGGGGACTATAAGGCCTTTAAAGATCTTAATAATGAGCTGGAAGAATAAGAGAAGTGGTTATTTGTATTGCCGCTATATTTCTCCATCTTTCTGTAAAGTGTCCTTCTGTCTATGCCTAACATCCGTGCTGCCCTGCTTATATTCCTGCCGCAGGCCTTAACAGTATTCTCAATATATTGCTGCTCAAGCTCATTAAGAGATAAAGGAATAGAAGAAAAAGAGCCTTGTACTAATGAAGTATCCGTAGAAGGGATATGCCTTAAAAGACATTTTTTTGTTATAACTCTGCCGTCGCAGACAAGAGCTGCCCTACCGAGGAGGTTAAACAACTCTCTCACATTGCCGGGCCATTGATATAATTGAAGCAGATCAAGTGCATCAGGGGATAAAATGTTTATGCCTTTATCTTTTGCGATGGGAGATGTGAAAAGGAAATGGCCGGCCAGAAGCGGAATATCCTCTTTTCTATTCCTTAAAGGCCTGATGTCAATTCTACATACATTCAGTCTGTAATAAAGATCATGGCGGAACCTCATGGCTTTTATCTCATCTTCAATATTTCTGTTTATGGCTGCTATTATCCTGACACTTACCTTGGTCTCTTTAGTTGAACCAAGCGGCCTGAAATATCCTGTCTCAAGGAAGCGTAGAAGACTTGCTTGTACCACAGGATTCATATCTGCTATTTCATCTATAAAAAATGTTCCGCCATCTGCTGCCTTTAAGAGGCCGTCCTTATTTGCTATAGCGCCTGTAAAGGCGCCTTTTACATGACCAAACAGTTCATTCTCCAGGAGTTCGGGTTTGAGGGATGCACAGTTTATTGCAATAAAGGGCTTATCTTTTCTTACACTGTCAAAATGCAATGCCTTTGCAACGAGCTCCTTGCCTGTGCCGCTTTCTCCTGTAATCAGGACAGGTAGGGTTGAGTCTTTTACGGTACGAATCTGCTGAACAAGATGTTTTATTGCAGAGCTTTTGCCTACGATACCCATATAGTTGTTTATCCCATTGCTGTTGTTGCACAATGCTGTATCTGACAGTACTGCCTGTATATCCAGCAAGCTGGTCTTTCTCTTCTCCATGTCCTTGCCTGTAATATCAACAATAATCTCCATAACCATTGAGATGCCTCCACCCGGATTTACTATGGGGAGGCCTGTTATATCAAGGGTGCAACGCCTGCTTTTTTGAAGTGAGAGCTCATAGCGGGTAAATCTCCCATGGTCAATCGTCTCGCCTGTAGGGCATATACTGCAAAACCTATTGCCATATTCGAGCGTTCTGTAGCAGGCTCTTTTTTTACCTAAATCAAGGGGGCCAAGCAGCTCTGTTGCCTTTCCATTCATCCACTGAATACAATGTTCTTGGTCAATTAGGAGTATGCCGGCGTCAAGACTCTCAAAGGCATGAATCAATGTATCCATTCTTTCACCTCGTTAATCAGGATAAACCTTGTCTTGATTTAGGATACCAAAAACAGATATAAATATCCTGTTAATTCTTGTAAAGAAACTGTAAATGTACAATATGCGTTTTATTATTGAAAAGCCTGTCAACTATTCGTAGAATATACCCTATGCCTTTCAGAGAAAAACTTCTAACAGAGCTTTCCAGTGAACCTAAGATAGCGTATTTTTCCATGGAGATAGGGGTCAGAAGCGATATCCCTACATAGCGGCGGCCTTGGCGTCCTTGCCGGAGACACTATCAAGTCTGCCGCTGACCTGAATCTTCCTGTTGTTGCAGTAACCCTGTTTACAAAAAAGGGTTACTTCAGGCAGGAGTTTAATGGGCGCGGCAGGCAGTTGGAACATGCGGAAGAATGGGACCCTCAAAAACTTCTTACAAGCCTTAATGAAAAAGTTATAGTCTTTATGGAGGGCAGGGAGGTTTGAGGGGAAGAAAAGGGGTCAGGCTTGTCTATGGACATTTGCGTGCGTGCAATGCTAAAGTGAAGCATGGCGAGGAAACCGAGGATAGAATATGAGGGGGCGTTTTACCACGTAATAACGCGTGGCAATCAGAGGCAGAAGATATTCACAGATGAAACAGATTACAGCAAATATCTTGAGATACTTGCCCGATACAAGAGCCGATACAAATATCGACTTTACGCATATACGCTGATGAACAACCATGTGCACCTGCTGTTAGAGACAAAGGACATTCCGCTTTCAAAAATACAGCAGGGGATAAATCAGAGTTATACAATATATTTCAACAAAAAATACAATACAGTCGGGCATTTGTTTCAGGGTAGATATAAAGCAATACTTTGTGATAAAGAAGCATATCTGCTGTCACTCATAAAATACATCCATCTTAATCCTGTAAGGGCAAAAGCAGTCAAAGCGCATGAAGAATATAAATGGAGCAGCCATATAAACTATATAGGAAGAGAAAAAGGCGGCATAATTGATATAGATCAAGTATTAAGGATGTTTTCAGAAGACAAGGCAAAAGCGAGAAGACTTTACCTGGCATATATAAATGGTGGAATAAAGGTTAAAAAAGAAGAAATATACAGGACAGCAGACCAGAGGATACTTGGAGATGAAAGCTTTGTCGAGCAAGTGACCGAGAAAGCGGAAGGGGATATAGGAGCAAAGAAAAGGAAGCATGAACACAGCCTTGAAGAAATAACAAGAGCAATAGAGTCGGCATTTGGAGGAACCCTCAAACAGATGAAAGAAAAAGGCAAAGACAGGGGAGTATTGCTTTGCAGAAAGCTTTTAAGCATAACAGCAAAGAGTTATGCATACAAGGGGCGTGACATAGCGATTTATCTCAGGAAGGACCCTTCGATAATCACAAGATATTTGAAGGAGGCAGGTAAATTGAGAAGGGAAACAGAAAGAGTTTTTGAGGCGTTGAAGAGCTGAAAGATGTCAATAGACAAGCCTGACCCCATTGACTGACCCCATTGATGACACCATTGACTCCTCTAAGAAATTGGTAAGGTCTTAATTTATGAGGAAGCGAGCCGTTCCGCCTGACACGGTTGGCTGCATTATTGGGTCTTTTTTTTGATATTGCCCATTTATAATTCTGTTTAACATTGAATAGGTTTTTCCACTATAACAAATCCCGCGATATTCCAATCATCTCAAACAAGGACAATTCAACAGATTGATAAAAATAATATGTTATGCTATTGATATAGCTGTAAGATGTGGAGGAATCTATGAAAACATTATCAATAAATTATCCTGAATCAGTCCTTGCCACGCTTAACCTTAGTCCGGAGACTTTTGAGCAGGAAGCTAAAACAGCGCTGGCAGTAAAACTTTACGAGTTAGGACGGTTGACCTCTGGTCAGGCATCTGCAATGGCCGGCATATCCCGAGTTGCTTTTCTTCTTGGCTGTCCCCGCTATGGCGCAAGCTCTGTTCAATGGGATCAGGAAGAGCTCGATGCTGAGTTTTCAGATATAGAGCAATGACAGGCTGCCTGATATCAAATACCGGCCCTATTATCGCCCTCGCCCTCATTGACCGACTTGATATTCTTCAGACATTGTTTCAGAAGGTTATTGTGCCTGATGCTGTGCATAAGGAACTACTCGATGGCGGGACTTCAGGTAATGGCATTATATCTTATAAAAAAGCATCATGGATTCGGGTTCAATCTTTATCTGCTCCGATAGATTCATTACTGCAAAATGTTCTTGATAAGGGGGAGGCGTCAGTTATTCAGCTTGCCCGTGAGATGAACGCAGATTATCTGCTCATAGATGAACGTAAAGCAAGAAAGATCGCCCGCGATATATTTGGGCTTCGGGTAATCGGCACAGCCCGTGTGCTGGTTGAAGCAAAGAAAAAAGGGGGTCTTGAGAGCGTGGGAGATGCTCTTAATAAAATGCGTAACAGCGGGTACTGGATTCATGACGACATTGTCCAATTCGCCTTAAAAAAAACCAACGAGATATAAAATTTCATCTTTGCAGTTACAAAACAAGATCAAGTTTTCTGCATCATATATCTTCTTCTATTGAATCCGCAAGATTCCAATCATCTTATAAATTTTTTTATTATTGAAAAGCCTGTCAACTATTCGTAGAATATACCCTATGCCTTTCAGAGAAAAACTTCTAACAGAGCTTTCCAGTGAACCTAAGATAGCGTATTTTTCCATGGAGATAGGGGTCAGAAGCGATATCCCTACATGAGACACTATCAAGTCTGCCGCTGACCTGAATCTTCCTGTTGTTGCAGTAACCCTGTTTACAAAAAAGGGTTACTTCAGGCAGGAGCTTAACGAGCATGGAAGGCAGTCAGAGCATGCGGAGGAATGGGATCCCCAGAAGCTTCTTACAAGCCTTAATGAAAGAGTGGTAGTCTTTATGGAGGGCAGGGAGGTTTATATCGGGGCGTGGCTTTATGCTGTAGAGAGCGCTACGGGAGGCAAGGTGCCGATTATATTTCTTGATGCAGATCTCCCGGAAAATGCAGAGGAAGACAGGGGGATTACTCATTATCTATACGGCGGAGACGAGGCTTACAGATTAAAACAGGAGATAGTTCTTGGAATTGGCGGGACAAGGATGCTTAACAAGCTCGGATTTGAGGTAAAAAAGTATCACATGAACGAAGGGCATTCAAGCTTTCTGACTTTAGAGCTGCTGAGGAAGTATAAGAAAGACATAGAAGATGTATGGGATGAAAAATCAGTCTGGGATATAGAGAAGGTCAGAAACCTTTGTGTTTTTACAACTCATACCCCTGTAGCAGCAGGGCATGACAAGTTCTCTTATGACCTTATCCGGAGGATACTGCATAGCGAGGTGCCTTTTGAAGTCCTCCACAAGTTAGCAGGCGAGGAGCATCTTAATATGACGCTCCTGGCGTTAAACTTGAGCAGGTATATAAATGGGGTGGCAAAGAAACATGGCGAGGTGTCAAAGAATATGTTCCCTGGATATAAGATCCATGCCATCACAAACGGAGTGCATTCATTTACATGGACATGCGAGCCTTTCAAGAGGCTCTATGATAAATACCTTCCGGGATGGGCGAACGAACCTGAAATATTTGTAAGAGTCGGCCGCATTCCCGATAATGAGCTATGGGAAGCGCACATGAAAGCAAAGAAGGAGTTAATAGATTATGTAAATGCCCAGACACAGGCAGAGATGGACTACGATACCTTTACAATTGGTTTTGCAAGAAGGGCGGCAGCATATAAGAGGGCAGACCTGCTTTTTACTGATATGGAGAGGCTCATGCAGATTGGCAAGAAAGGATTGCAGATTATATACGCAGGTAAGGCTCACCCTAAAGACGAGCCAGGAAAACAGTTAATACAGCGCATATTTGAGGCCAAAGAGAAGCTTAAGGGCAGGATAAAGGTTACATATATAAAGAACTACAATATGGATGTTGCCCTTAAGCTTGTTTCAGGCGTTGATGTCTGGCTTAATACCCCGTTAAGGCCTCTTGAGGCATCGGGCACAAGCGGCATGAAGGCCTCCCATAACGGCGTTCCAAACTTCAGCGTCCTTGACGGCTGGTGGATTGAAGGGCATATAGAAGGTTTTACAGGATGGGCAATAGGCCCTGCCTCTGATGACCCGGCAGACCACGAAAAAGATGCCGACGACCTTTATTACAAGCTTGAGCAGGTAATTATGCCTACTTTCTACAAAGACAGGGACAACTGGGTAAGGGTTATGCAGAATGCGATTGGAAAGGATGCCTACTATTTTAACTCGCATAGGATGATGAGAAGGTATGTTACCGAGGCATATATAAAATAAGCGGTTTCATAATAAAACGATGGAATTCAGAATACAGGAGACAGAAGTCAGAATAAAAACTTTTCTTGTATTCTGTATTCTGACTCCTGACTTCTGTATTCTTTTTTTTACTCTCCCAAGTAAGCCTTTTTTATATCAGGGTCATGCAGAAGGTCTTCCCCTCTGCCTTCCTTTATAATACTGCCTGATTCAAGCACATATCCTCTGTGAGCGAGCCTCAGCGCTGCCTTTGCATTCTGCTCAACAAGCAAAATGGTAAGCCCTTCTGAATTAAGTTCCCTGATTGTTTTAAATATCTTTCCAACAATAATCGGCGCAAGCCCAAGGGACGGCTCATCAAGCAGGAGGAGTTTTGGGCCTGACATTAAAGCCCTTCCTATTGCAAGCATCTGCTGCTCCCCGCCGCTAAGGGTTCCGCCTAATTGTTTTTGCCTTTCTTTAAGCACAGGGAATAAATCAAAAACTTTCTCAAGATTATTTTTGAAATTTGAGATTTGAAATTTGAGATTTATGGAATACGCTCCCATCTCAAGATTCTCTCTTACAGTAAGCTTTGGAAATATTCTTCTTCCTTCAGGAACCTGAGAAATTCCCATTGCGACGATTTTGTGGGGGGAGGTTTTGTGGATATCTTTCCCTTCAAAGATGATGCTGCCAGTTTTCGGCTTAAGAATTCCTGATATCGTCATCAATGAGGTGCTCTTGCCAGCGCCGTTAGAGCCTATAAGGCAGACTATCTCGCCCTTATTTACCGTAAGGTCTATGCCCTTAAGAGCCTCTATATGCCCGTAGAATGTATGGATGTTTTTGAGTTTCAGCATGCTATTTATATATCCAATAAATGCTTATTTTCTTTCAGCCACTCTTTATACTGCTCATAATCAGGCAGCATTATTTTAACCTTGTTCCAGCATTTTTTTGAATGATTCCTTTCTTCAAGATGGGCTAATTCATGGATAACTACATAATCAATTACTCTAATAGGCGACATGATTAAACGCCAGCTGAAGTTTAAATTCCCTTTGGCGCTGCAAGAACCCCACCGTTTTTGAGCATCTGAAATTTTTACTCTATTGTATTTCAATCCTGAAAGAGAAGAATACCAGCTCACTCTTTCTGATATCTTTTGATATGCCTGTCTTTTGTACCGTCTCTGCGGTGGAGAGGTTCATTTTATTCCTTTATTTTAAATATTTTTGAAATTATAGAAGGGACGGAGGCATGAGGTCAACAATTTTAATCAAAACCCTAAAATAGACATAGAACATTGTTATTCCTCTCAAACCCCCTCCCCTTGCGGGAGGGGGCGAGGGGGAGGGGTAACCTTTATGGACATTATTCACCCTCCCCTTAATCCCCTCCCCTCAAGGGAGGGGAAACTTCTGGGNTGTTATTCCTCTCAAACCCCCTCCCCTTGCGGGAGGGGGCGAGGGGGAGGGGTAACCTTTATGGACATTATTCACCCTCCCCTTAATCCCCTCCCCTCAAGGGAGGGGAAACTTCTGGGAAGTTCTATCTCTATTTTTCGGAGGTTTACTGTGGTCTTGCCACAGGAAAGATTAATAGCTATACTATTTATGCAAGTAATATAATAAGACAAAAAATATTAACTTAACAAATAAGGACAAGAATTCTCTGACAAAATGAAGCCGAAGGTGTATTTAGAAACGACTATAATCAGTTATCTTGCTGCGAGGCCAAGCAGAGATATTATCACTGCTGCTCATCAGGAGTTAACAAATGAGTGGTGGGAGAATCGGCATAATCGCTTCGATTTGTTTATTTCTCAACTCGTTATACAGGAGGCGAAGTCTGGAGATAAAGATGCGGCTCAAAAGCGTTTGAGTATTCTTGACCCTATTCCTTTACTTGAGTTGAATGAGGAAGTAATATCTTTAGCTCGTATTTTGATTGAAGAAGTTTTACCTAAAAAAGCGGTAGAGGATGCTTTGCATATTGCTGTATCTACAATTCACGGCATGGATTATTTATTGACGTGGAACTGTAAGCATATAGCTAATGCCGAGAAAGAGCATGCGATAGCAGCAGTATGCCGCAGAAATAATTTTGAGCCTCCGATTATATGTACCCCGGAGGAGCTCATGGGAGGATAAATCTATGTGGAAAGACAGCATAGTAGAGGATGTAAGAAAAGTGCGCGAGAAACATGCAGCAAAATTTAATTATAATCTGGAAGCAATATACAGAGATTTAAAGAAACAACAGGAAATAGGCAAACGAAAAGTAGTATCATTACCTGCGAAGCGGGCATTTGTTGCAGTGAGAGCAAAAGCATCTTAATTATTATGAATACGTAAACAGCCTGCGTGTATTTAGTTGGCAACGGCATGTTTAAAATTCAAATCCCTTCCCCAAGTACGCTTCTATTACATCAGTATTGCTTTGAATCTCTTTAGGCGTGCCTTCAGCAATTTTTACCCCGTGGTCAAGTACGACAATCTTGTCGGAAATTCCCATAACCACCTTCATATCATGCTCTATTACTATCACAGTCTTGCCCCATTCCCTGATTTTATTTATGAGCGTCATCAGCTCTATTGACTCCTGTGGGTTCATGCCTGCTGCAGGCTCGTCAAGCAGGATGAGTTTTGGCTCTGTTGCAAGCGCCCTTGCAATCTCCAGCCTCCTCTGGTATCCGTAGGGAAGGTTCTCTGCTCGTGTCTCCGCGTACTCTTCTATGCCTGTGAACTCTAAGAATTCATATGCCTTTGCCTTTATCTCAGACTCTTCTTTCTTGAAACCATTTGTTCTTAGCACTGCGCCAACAAAGCCTTCCCTTGAACGGCTGTGCTGTCCTATCATTACATTTTCAAGGACTGACATCTTGCCAAATATCCTTATGTTTTGAAATGTCCTTGCAATACCCGCCTCTGTTATTTCATAAGGTCTTTTGCCTGTGATGTCTTTATCTTCAAAAAATATCTTTCCTTTTGTTGGAAGAAGGGCGCCTGTAAGACAATTAAAGAGCGTTGTTTTGCCTGCGCCGTTAGGGCCTATGACGCTTAGAATTATTCCGGGCATTACTTTAAAGCTTACTTCTTCAACTGCTTTAAGTCCGCCGAAGCTTTTGGTTAGTTCTCTAATCTCTAATATCATTGTTCATATATAAAAAACTATAAAATTGTGTACGCAGATCTACGCAGAAAAGAAGATTCTAAATTGTTCTGTAAATCTGCGTTTATCTGCGTTCTAATTAAGCCTTTGTTTGTTGCTGTAAACTTTTACTTCCTTCCTCCAATTAGTCCCTGCGGCCTGAAGACCATCATTAACACAAGCCCTGTGCCCAGGGCAAGCATCCTGTAAAGCTGGAATTCCCTGAGCACTTCCGGAAGCACAATAAGAAGCAGCGAGCCGGTGATTACTCCGGTAATGCTTCCGGCTCCTCCGAGTATTACCATGCACACAATAAATACTGATTCCATGAATGTGAAGCTCTCAGGGGATATGAACATCATCTTGCTTGCAAATAATGTTCCTGCAAGCCCTGCCCATAAAGCGCCAAAACTGAGGGCAAGGAATTTATACTTTGTTGTATTAATACCCATTGCCTCAGCAGCCATCTCATCGTCTTTTAGTGCAAGCCACGCCCTGCCTATTCTTGAGTTATAGACGCCTCTTATTATGAATACCGCAATTAAGACAAACATAAAGACTATGTAGTAATAATGCGAAAGCCTCTGAATTTCAAATCCAAACAAAGAAGGCATTGGTATGCCTGATATTCCGTTAGGTCCGTTTGTGAGTTCATCCCAATTATTTAGAGTCAGATGAATAATCTCTCCAAAGCCGAGCGTGACTATCGCCAGATAATCGCCGTGAAGCCTTAGAGCCGGAAACGAAAGGATAAGCCCCGATATGGTTGTTATGAGAAGGGAAAGGGGCAGGGCGCCCCAGAATCCAAGGCCTGCCTTTACTGCAAGCAGGGCAAATGCGTATGCGCCTATTGCATAGAATGCGGCAAATCCTAAATTTAAAAGCCCGCTGAAGCCTATGACCACATTGAGGCCAAGCGCAAGTATTATATATATGCCTGCAAGTATGAATACATCAATGTAGTAGTCTTTTAATCCGAAGGGAAGCGCCAGAAGCAATACAAGCAGCAGCGCATATAATATTTTTGTATCAAGACGAACATGAGGCAGTTTGACAGCTTTAATGGCTTTGGATGATTTTTTTATTAGGAGAAAGAATATGTAGGCAGAGTATGCTACTGCAAGAAGCCACAGCGCACCCTTTATTCCCATAAACGGCAGGCTCAGAAATGAGAGATAGAGTATGAATAACAAGGCATTCATGCCCTGTCCCCTGATGACTTTCCAAGCAGCCCCCTTGGTTTTATAAGAAGTATGATGATTAAGATTATGAATGCATAGGCGTCTTTATACTCGCTTGAGAGATAGCCTGCTGCCAGACTCTCAACAATGCCAAGTATAAACCCACCAAGCATTGCTCCAGGGATGCTTCCGATGCCTCCAAGCACTGCTGCTGCAAATGCCTTTATGCCTGCAATATAGCCTATGGAGTAGTTTACAAGCCCGTAATACATGGCAACCATAAAGCCTGCCACAGCGGCAAGTCCTGAGCCGATTATAAATGTTATTGATATTATCCAGTCTATGTTTATTCCCAAAAGCGACGCCATAGTTTTATCCTGCGCAACAGCCCTCATTGCCTTACCTGTTCTTGTCTTCATTACATAAAGATGAAGCAATTCCATTAAAAGAAGCGATACTACTATAATAAAAATCTGAAGCACGGTGATTGTAAGGTTGAGGAATTCTATGCCCTTTGTCTCAAAAAGCTGTGGGAATACCTTATCTGTTGCCCCCTGAGAGAGCATTACATAATTTTGGAGGAATATAGAGACGCCGATGGCGCTTATGAGCGGACTTAACTTTGGCGCATTTCTAAGGGGCCTGTACGCAAGTTTTTCTACTGCAAATCCGTAAGCAGAACAGAATATAACAGAGAGGGTTAACGAGAGAAGCACTGCAAGGAGGGGGCTTTGTTCTGTAAGCCCTATGGCGGTAAATATGCCTATAAAGATAATTCCAAGGTATGCGCCTATCATGTAAATCTCGCCGTGGGCAAAATTTATAAGCTCAAGGATGCCGTAAACCATTGTGTATCCGAGCGCAATGAGCGCATACACGCCGCCTACTGTAATGCCGTTAAGTATCTGCTGGAAAAACATGCAAGAATTTTAACAGAAAACTTGAGAGATAATCTATTTGCTGAAAGAATTCCTTGAAACTCAGGGCAAGTATAGCTATAATCACTATATGAGGTAATTATGTCCAATGAATTATTAATACTAATAACCGCTGCAACTTCAATAGGATTTTTCCATACATTGTTTGGTCCTGACCATTACCTGCCATTTATTGTAATGTCGAGGTCACATGCATGGTCTTTGCGGAAGACGATGCTTGTAACTGCCGTGTGCGGCGTAGGGCATGTGTTAAGTTCAGTTGCCCTTGGATTTTTAGGGGTAATTTTAGGCATATCTGTCTCAAGGTTAGAGGCGTTTGAATCATTCCGCGGCGATATAGCCGCATGGCTGCTCTTATCGTTTGGCTTGATTTATTTTGTATGGGGGATGCGGAGGGCTCTAAGACATAAGGCGCATGAACATGCACACATACATGAAGAAGGCATTAACCACAACCATTCGCATAACCATATGGATGAACATATTCATATCCATGCAGGCAGCGGCAGCAAAAAAAATATTACCCCGTGGATGCTTTTCACAATATTTATTTTTGGTCCCTGTGAGCCGTTGATTCCTATACTGATGTATCCGGCGGCAAGAAGCAACCTTTTTGATTTGATATTAGTTGCTTCTATTTTTAGCATAATAACAATAATGACTATGTTAGTCGTTGTTTTTATTTCGGTTCGCGGTATCAATATTGTCCAAATAAAGCAATTGGAGAGATTCTCACATGCTATAGCAGGAGCTGTTGTAAGCTTGTGCGGAATATCAATTTTATTTTTTGGATTATAGTGTAAAATTACTAATATCTTAACAAACAAAGCCCCATAATCGTCATTCCGTGCTTGACACGGAATCCAGTGTTCTTAGAAAATATTTCTGGATTCCCGCTTCCGTTGGAATGACAAAAATTGTGGCATTGTTAACGTAGTTCTTAGTAATTAAATTTTATTCCCCAGATTTATTTAGACACTAAAAATTCAAGGAGGCTGTTCATGTACAAGAGAGTAGCATTAAGTATTTTTTTGGCAGTGGTTATGTTTAGCGGATTTGCGTTTGCAGAGAGCCCGGCAGATTCCTTTAAGAAGAATTACCCGAATGTGCAGCTTGAGAGCATAAAAGAAACGCAGATAGACGGGCTTTATGAAGTTGTTGTGCAGGGGGTCAGCGTTGTTTATTACCACCCAAAGACAGGGTATGTATTTGTCGGGGAGATGCGCAGCAAAGACGGTAAGAGTTTTACTGCCGAAAGGGTTAATGAGCTTGTATCCGCAAAGGTTAAGAAGCTTCCCCTTGAGAAGGCTGTAAAAATAGGCTCCGGCAAAAATACAATTATTGAATTTACCGACCCTGACTGCCCGTACTGCAGGAAGATGGCAGAGTACTTTAAAAAGAAGGAAGATATGACAAGGTATATATTTTTCTTTCCTTTAACCCATATACATCCCTATGCTGAGGACAAGGCAAAGTATATCCTCTGCTCAAAGGATAAAGGCAAGACCTATGAAGAAGTAATGGCAGGAAAGATTGACAGCAAGAAGATAGAGCCTTGTGATGATAAAGATGTTGCTGCTGCTTTGGAAGAACACAAACATGCGGCGGCAGGCCTTGGCGTTCAGGGCACGCCTATGTTTGTGGTTAACGGACAGCCTGTAAGGGGCGCTAATGTTCAGGCTATTGAGAGCCTGCTGAAAAAATAATCTGGCGTATAAGACATTGGGGGCTAAATACCTCATGCAGTCAATAACAGCGACAGAATATTAAGATGGCTCATAGTCTTTACTCTATAAGCTATGAGCTCATGAACTATGAGCGAATAAAGGAGTCGCTAATTGACTTTATTCGGCATCCAGCCCCCAATGTCTTAATTATTTTATACAGCAGTGAGAAAGGGATAATAATAAATGACAGACTTAGAAAAATTAAAACATCTGCTTGAACACTGGATAGAGCATAATGATGACCATGTAAAGACCTACACAGAGTGGGCGAAGAAGGCAGAGGCATTGGGCAGAAAAGAGCTATTTGACATCCTCATGCAGATTTCAGAGGAGAACAAAAAACAGGAAGAATTGTTTAGAAAGGCATTAAAAAGCATTTAATATAAACGGAGTCAATAAAGTTAAAAAATCCCCCTTCATCCCCCTCTTTGGCAAAGAGGGGTTAGGGGAGATTTTATAATTAGTCGCTACTACTTATGTCACCTTCCCTCTATGTTCATATTCCCTTCTGCCTGAAGAGATGTGCATACTGTGACTTTGTCTCAAGCATTTATAATCCTGAAAAAGAGACGGCATATATAGAAGCCCTTAAAAACGAGATCCAAAGCCTTAAAATTTCATCTCCCCTTATAAGCCTTTATATAGGGGGAGGGACGCCAACAGCCCTTTCAACTGATTCCCTCTCTGACCTGATTGCACATATTTTTAAAAACATCCAATTTGTGAAAGATGCAGAGGCTACGATTGAGGCAAACCCGGGGACGCTTGATAAGAAGAAGCTTGAGATTGTCCGCCATGCCGGCATAAACAGGGTCAGCCTTGGGGTTCAGTCATTTAATGATAATGAACTCGCGTCGCTTGGCAGACTCCACACTTCAAAGGAGGCAAAAGATGCAGTATATCTTATAAAAGGGGCGGGGTTTGAGAACTTCGGAATAGACCTTATATACGGTGTTCCGTCTCAGGATAGTAGAAGTTGGGAAGAGACTCTAAATACGGCAGTCAGCCTCAAGCCCAAACATATTTCTTCCTATGAACTCACTTTGGAAGATGATACTTTACTTTATGAATATGTCAAAAACGGAAAAATGAAACTGCCGTCTGAAGAAGAGATTATAAATATGTATAACTATGCTATAGATTATCTTAAGGCAGAAGGATTTATACATTATGAAATATCAAATTTCGCAATGCCAGGTTATTCATGCAGGCACAATTTAAATTACTGGGACAGGGGCGAGTATTATGGCGCGGGTGTTGGAGCAGTATCTTTTATAAAAGGGAAAAGATTCAGAAATACTCCGGATATTAAAGATTATATAAATACGGTTAGGAATGGCGATAGCCCTGTTGTTGAGGCAGAGGATATAACTGAAGACAAGGCGCTTGTTGAGGCGATATTCCTTGGCTTAAGAAAGGCGGAAGGGATTAATCTTGAATATTTTAGCAAGACCTATAAAAAAGATATTTTAGGGCTTTACAGCAAAGAGATAAATGAACTTCTTAATGAGGGGCTGATAGTTATTGAAGGAAATAAGTTAAAACTTACACGAAAAGGATTGCTCCTGTCCAATGAAGTCTTTACTATGTTTATGTAAATCAAAGTTTAAGCTGGCAGGCTAACAGGCTGGCAAGCTATCACAAGACTTTAGGTTATACTTTATTGTAAAATTACCTGTGACCTCTAAATTTGAACCAAAATGGATTGCATGGGAAATCACCAGAAGGTGCAACCTTCGGTGCATACACTGCCGTTCTGCCTCTGAGATGGTGGTGTCTGAGCACCCTGATTTTTCCACTGAAGAAGCCCGCCGTATTATAGACGATATAGCAAGCTATGCAAAGCCTGTAGTGGTGCTCACAGGAGGCGAGCCTTTACTGAGGAAAGATGTTTTTGAGCTAGCCAAATACGGCATGGAGAAGGGCCTTAGAATGTGTCTTGCTACAAACGGCACGCTTGTTACTGATGAGGTATGCGGAAAGATAAAGGAATCAGGTATAAGGATGGTATCCCTTAGCCTTGACGGCGCTTCAGATGCTGTGCACGATGACTTCAGAAAGCAAAAAGGCGCCTTTGCCGGAACAATAAATGCAGCAAGGCTGTTTAAAAAATATGGGATAGAGTTTCTCGTAAACTCTTCTTTCACAAAGAGAAACCAGTCTGAGATCCCTAAGATCTACAGGCTCGCAAAGGAGCTGGGAGCCACTGCATGGTATATGTTCATGATTGTACCTACAGGCAGGGGCAAAGAGGTAATGGAGGAGCTTATCTCAAAAGAGGATTATGAGGAGATACTTAAGTGGCACTACGAGATGGAGAAGAACGAAAAAGATATCCTTGTGAGGCCAACCTGTGCGCCCCATTACTACAGGATAGTGCCTCAGATGTCTAAAAAAGAAGGGGAGAAGTTTGAGCGGAGGACTTTGAAATTTTCTACCGGCGGCGCCAAGGGATGTCTTGCAGGGCAGCTCATAGCCCTTATTAATGTGGACGGTGATGTACTGCCGTGCAGTTATTTCCCGAAGCCGGCAGGCAATGTTATGAAACAGTCCTTTAAGGAAGTATGGGAAAACTCAGAGCTCTTTAAGGAGTTGAGGGACTTTAAAAAATATAAGGGAAGATGCGGCTCCTGCGAGTATATAAATGTATGCGGAGGCTGCAGGGCAAGATCATATACTGTGTATGGTGATTATCTGGAAGAAGAGCCGTTTTGCGGGTATGTGCCGAGGAAAGTGAAAAGTGAGAAATAGGAAATGAGAAAGGATTGGAGGGTTTCATGAACGATACATTCCTAAAGGCTTGCCGTGGTGAAAAAGTGGGATATACCCCTGTATGGATAATGCGTCAGGCAGGGAGGTATTTAAAGGAGTATCAGAAGGTAAGAAAGAAGGTTGATTTTCTTACGCTCTGCAAGACCCCTGAGCTTGCAGCCCAGGTGACTATTCAGCCTATTGATGCCATCGGTGTTGATGCAGCAATCTTATTTTCAGATATCCTTATTCCTGCTGAGGCAATGGGCATGGAGCTTAAGTTCTCTGAAAGTAAAGGCCCTGTCTTCTTAAACCCTGTAAGGGATAAGTCTGCCGTTGATAAGCTGTCTGTCCCTGAGCCGGAAGATTCTATGGGCTTTGTGCTTGAGACAATAAAAATCTTAAGAAGGGAGCTCTCAGGCAGGGTGCCGCTTATCGGCTTTTCAGGCGCTCCTTTTACAATGGCAACATACATGATTGAAGGCGGAAGTTCAAAAAATTTCCTTCTCACAAAAAGGATGATCTTCCAACAGCCTGACTTATATAAAGAGTTGATGAATAAAATTTCCCAGACCACTACGGCATACCTTAATTCTCAGATAAAGGCAGGTGCGCAGGCTGTTCAGCTCTTTGATACCTGGGCGGGCATGCTTTCACCTGACGATTACAGGGCATACGCACTGCCTTATGTTAAAGAGGTTATAAGTAACATTAAAGGTCAAGTTCCTATCATCTATTTTGTCTTTTTGCCAAAAGACAAGATAGAGGAAAGAGCAAAGGATATTCTCAAGCGCGCATCCTCTGCCAGGGGACATATCTTCAACCTTGGTCACGGCATCTTGCCTGAGACGCCTGAAGAGAATGCAATTGCATTGGTTGAGGCAGTGCATAAGTTCAGTAAGAGATAAGCCGTCCTAAAAATATCTTTTTAAATAATACTCACCCAACCCCCTCTTAACTTAAGAGGGGGAGTTGTTTTTCAATAATATATTTACACACCCCTTTTTGTTTAAATAATTCGCCGTAAATGCCGATAAGAGATTGATATAACAATTATTTTCAGGTGAAATATGGCAGATGAAATTGAGGTCCTTACTTTCAAGCTGACGAATAAAGAGTATGCTGTCAGGGTTGAAAGATTAAGGGAAATTTTAAGGTATCAGAGGATTACTCATGTGCCGAGGGCTGAGCCTTATCTTATAGGCGTAACCTCTGTCCGCGGAAAGATACTCCCTGTAATTGACCTTAAAAAAAGGCTTGCCATAAAGGGAGAAGATAAAGGCAGGCAGAAGATTATTATACTGTCGCCTGTAAAGGTGGATGATCCCATAGGCATACTTATTGACTCTGTTAAGGATGTAATTAGATTCTCTGAAAAAGACCTTTTAACACCCTCTCAGGCACTAAGCAAAGAGGAGAGAAATTTTATAGAAGGCGTTATAGAAGTGAAAGGCAGACTTATATCGCTTTTAAACATTGATGAGGCAATTAATATGGAGTCCGTATGGGTCTGAAGGATATCTCCTTAAAGGTCAAAATCATAGGCCTTGTTGTAGGCTGCCTCCTTGCTGGTGGATTAGTTACGGGCATCGCGAGCATCTCATTTATCAAATCAGATGCATTTACAATAGCCACTAATTATGCTGAGACTACAGTCTCTTTGGTAACCGGGCACCTTGAACATATGGCGCTTAGTACAGGTATGCCAAGCGCCGTGAAAGATTTTATTGATAGTCACGAAGGCAGATTTAAAGGAGTTGAGTCCATTACTGTATTAACTACAGAAGGCAAGAACATTATTGACAGAGAGAGGGCTGTTGAAGATATTGCCCTTATCAATAAGGTTAAGGAGTCAGGGCAAAAGGCTATAAGGACAACAAAGGAAAGCATAATCTTCTATAATCCGCTTATAAATAGCGCCGCCTGCGCTAACTGCCATAAAGACAGGCCAGAAAGAAGCGTTATAGGTGTTGCTAGGATATCAATATCAACAAAAGACGCCCAGTCACAATTAATCTATAGGGTAAAGGTTGTATTGGCAGGGATTTTATTAGGCCTGTTTGTTTTAACCCTTATTCTCTTGTTGGCTTTCAGGATAGCGATCATAGAGCCTATGAGAAAGCTTGAGAGTATTGTAATGAATATATCAGAAGGAGACCTGTCTTTCAGGCCGAATATCCAGTGGTCAAAGGATGAAATAGGTCGCCTTACCAATAAGATTGGCAAGGCTCTCAGAGACATAAGCAGGATTATTGAAAGGACTGTCGCTATCTCAAACAGTATAATGAAGACTACCAACGAGGTTGAGAGAGAATCAAAGAAGGTTATAGCGGGTTCAAAGACAGAGGCTGAATCAATAAATAAACTGTTTCAGTCCATAGAAGAATTAAATAAGTCTGCTTCTGAAATGGCAGAAGGCAGCTCAAGGCTTATCATATCTTCAGAAAGGGCAGCAGTATCATCAAGTAAAATGGCAGTCAATACAGAACAGATAGCCCAAAATACTATTGAGTTGTCAAATACCATTGACTCTGCATCCTCCTCTGTAGAGGAGGTCTCGGCAAAGGTAAAGGAGATAGCCCAGAGGGCTGAGGAATTATCCATGTCTGCCACAGAGACAATGTCTGCGATAGAAGAGATCGATTCCTCAGTAAAAGAGATCGAGTCAAATACAAAAGAGTCCGCAAGGCTTTCAGAAAAGGTTACCTCTGATGCCGCCGCCTTTGGCATAACATCCGTAGAGAAGACAGCCAGAGGCATGGAGAGGATAAAGCAGACTGTCCAGAAGACGGCAGCGTCTATAGAAAAACTAAGCAGGAGGTCAGAGGAGATAGGAAAGATTTTAAACGTGATAGAGGAGATAACCGACCAGACAACGCTGCTTGCGCTTAATGCAGCTATTTTAGCAGCGCAGGCAGGCGAGCAGGGCAAGGGTTTTTCGGTTGTTGCAGATGAGATAAAAGACCTTGCGGAGCGAACTTCCATGTCAACACAAGAGATAGCAGACCTCATTCAGTCCGTCCAGTCGGATATTAAGGATGCAAACGCAGCTATGTCAGAAGGGATAACGACTGTAGAAGAAGGCTCCCAGCTTACGGACGAGGCAAAAGAGGCGCTTTGGAAGATTGTTGAAAGCTCAAGGCAGTCAACTGAGATGGCGTCTGTTATTGAAAGGGCTACATATGAACAGACAAAAGGCGTCAGTCTTGTACGGGACGCAATGGAGAGGGTAAGGGGGATGTCAGTCCAGATCGCAGCTGCCACATCGGAGCAGTCCAAAGATGTATCAATGATAATAGGCGCAACAGAGAAGGTCAGGGAGGTAGCGGTATATGTCAGGAATGAGACTATTGAGCAGTCTATGGGGCAGAAGCAGCTGTTTGAGTCAGTAGAGAATGTAGCCTCTCTCCTTCAGGAGATATCAGGCGCAATAAACAACCAGAAAACAGCAACAGACAATATACTTGTCTCTGTTGAAAGGATAAAGAGCCTTCCCGATGATAACAGAGAAATAGCATTTCATATAAACAGTGACCTGAGAGCCCTTCTTAGTAATGCGGAGATTCTAATGACAGAACTTCAGAGGTTCAAACTCCTCCCGGAAAGCAAAGGCGAGGTTTTAAAAATAGGCGTTATCCCGCTATGCTCTCCCGCAGAAATGCACAAGAGGTTTACCCCGCTTGCTGCATATTTATCAAGGAGATTAGACAAGACAGTTGAACTAAAACTTGAGGCTGACTTTGCAGGGACAATTAAAGACATTGGCGAAGGTGTCACAGATATTTGCTATATGACGCCATCTACATTCCTTAAGGCAAGGGAGAAGTACGGAGTTGAGGTGATTGCGAAGGCGCTGAGAGAGGGAAGGCCTTTCCACAGAAGCGTTATTATTACAAAAGGAGACTGGAAGATAAACAGTGTCACAGATATAAAAGGCCATTCCTTTGCTTTCGGAGACGTTCACTCTACATCAAGCCATATTGTCCCTCGTGCCATGCTTAAGGATTCAGGCGTTGATATTAATGACCTTAGTTTTTATGGTTTTATGGGTCATCATGACGATGTGGCGAGGGTTGTTTTAAGCGGAGAATTTGATGCAGGCGGGCTTATGGAGTCTGTAGCAGAGAGGTTTAAGGAGAACGGATTAAAGACGATTGCCTATTCATCCGATATACCGGAGTTCAATATCTGTGTTAATAAGGATATGCCGGAAGATGAAAAGGCGCTTATAAAAATGGCCCTTTTTAATCTGAATGTTGACAAACCTGAAGATAGAGATATCCTTCAGTCAATAGACCGCCAATATACAGGCTTTACCGGATCTGTTTTTGAGGATTATAAAGGGGTAAAGGCTATGATGGAGAAATTCAAGATTGGAGTAAATATTTAATATAGGCATGAAGAAGAAAGTGTCACTCTCTTTAAAGTTTACTGTATTGACAGTTGTTGTCCTTGTAGCAGGGCAGGGCATTGGCACTGCAATTAATGTATTTTTAGTGCAGCAGGGCATTAGCGACACTGTCCTCTCTTTTATCCTTAGCTATGGGGTATCCATGGTTTTAGTCATATTCGCGATGAGGGCTTTCCTTAACAGGGAGGTGATAAAGCCGCTTAAGGCTGTGAATGCAGCGATAGCCTCTTTATCAGAAGATGCGGTAACAGCATCTATGCCTTATACAGGATCTCAGGAAACGGAGCTTCTTACAGAGGGGATTAGCCGCATGCTAAGACAGGTTAAAGGGAGCACGGATAAACTCAGGTCCCTGACATTTGAACTAAGCATAACAGGGGAAAAGATGAAGGCATATATAGAGAGGGTGGCTGATGATAATAAAAAACATTTGCTTTCAACAGGGAGATTGTTCTCTGTTTTAAAAGAGGCAGAAGAATTACAGAAGGGTATATCTACTGATATATCTGATTTTTCTAAATTCTCGGAAGAAAGCATCCCTTCACTGCTTGAAGCGGAGTCAGCGGCAAAGGAAGCCACAGAGAGTGCCAAAGGGCTTTTTCAATCATTAACAGATATATACAACCATATTCTTGAGACCGGGCAGTCTGTCAGAGAGATTGCCATGGATACCGAAAACCTTTCAACATCCACTTCCGAGACTACCGAAACAATCTCAGAGATAACGGCTAATCTTAAGGAGATAGAAGGGAAGACTATAGAGTCTGCCGGCCTTACATATTCTGTGAGGGGGATTGCCTCTGAGATGATATCAACTGTATCAGAGGCTATGGGCGGCATGGAGGAGATTGTAAAATCCGTAGAAAAGAATATTGAAACAGCAAGGCATCTTGAGGTGAAATCCAAAGACATTGAGAAGATACTCTCAGTAATAACAGATGTTACAAAGCAGACAAACCTGCTGAGCCTTAATGCAGCTATTCTTGCGGAACAGGCAGGCGAATACGGCAGGGGGTTCTCTGTTATTGCCGATGAAATAACAGCCCTCTCAGATAAGACAGCCTCTTCTGCTATGGAGATAACAGATATTATCAAGACCCTTCGCTCAGATATAGCCTCCACTGTTGAGACGACTGAAAAGAGCAGGGAGACTGTTGTAAACGGCATAATTCTTGTGCAGAAGATAGGGGAGGCGTTCAGACAGGTAGTTGAGATGGCACGGAAATCTGCGGAAACGGCCAACAGGGTTCAAAAGGCTACAAAGGAGCAGGTAAATGCAATTAACCAGATAAATCATTTTATGGGCATAATACAGACTACTGTTGATCATATCGCAGGAGCCGTAAACATGCAGGAGGGCGGTACATCATATACGCTTGGCATTACGGAAAAACTCAAGGATACAGCAGGGCTTATACAGAAAGATACAGAAGCGCAGGGCAGGGCACTTAATATCCTATCAAACAACCTTGGAATTGCCGATGAAAGGGTCAGGCATATCCTTAATGTCTCATCAGGGCAGGCGAATGCCGGCAAGGAGCTGCTCTCTACTGTAAATAATATAAAGGCAATCTGTGATGATACCTCTTTGAATGTCAGGGAGATAGCAGACTGCCTTAATATACTTAACCGCAACATAGAGGCGATAAAGGGCGCTGTTAAATGCAGGGATATAACAGTAGGTTCTTTCTCAAACTGAATGGGTAAAGTCCCTCTCCCTTTGAGGGGAGAGGGTAGGGAGAGGGTGATTAAATCAATGGTAAAAGGGTTAACACACATTCAAAGAAATGCATGGCTTAAGAAAGAAGGCTGCACTGTTGTGCGTTTTTGGGATAATGAGGTTTTGACGAATACAAGCGGGGTTTTTGAAGCAATAAGGGAGAGGCTACATAACACACCCTCCCCTTAATCCCCTCCCCTCAAGGGAGGGGAAATAGAGAAAGCGTCTCCCTCAAGGGAGGGGAAGTAATTACCCACTTGAAATGAGAAAGAACCAAACAGTATGACAGAGGAAGAAAAAACACCAGAGCTTAAGGCGCTTATAATTGACGATTCTGCGTTTTGCCGTCAGACAATAAAAAGCATTCTTGAGAAGATACCCAATGTAAAGGTCATTGGTATTGCAATGGATGGTTTTGACGGCATGGATAAAGTCCTCAGGCTTAAGCCTGATATAATTACCCTTGATCTTGAAATGCCCAGGATGGACGGCTTTACCCTTCTTAGATGGATAATGGAGAAGAACCCAATCCCCGTTATAATCGTGAGTTCCCGCGGAGAAAGAGAAACGGTCTTCAGAGCATTGGAATTAGGGGCTGCTGATTTTATTGCAAAGCCCACTAAGATGCCGTCAAAGGAGATGGAGGAGATAGAATATGATCTTGTAAGAAAGATCTCTGCAGTGGCGGCATTAAGGATTGATAAACTAAAAAGGAACCTTCCATTCTTTCAGAAGAAGAGTCCAAAAAGTGCGCCCCTTGCACAGGATAATGCTAATAAAGTTGAAAATACTGATACCGGAATAGTTGCAATTGGCGCGTCAACAGGCGGGCCTCCCGCGATTCAGTCAGTGCTTGCAGGGCTGTCAGCAGGGTTTCAGGCACCTATAGTTATAAGCCAGCATATGCCGTTCAGTTTTACGAAGCAGTTTGCAGAGAGGCTTAATAAAATAGTTTCTTTGACTGTAAAAGAGGCAGAGGATGGTGAATCTCTAAGGAGAGGCACGGTATTTGTATGTCCGGGCGGACATCATCTTCAGCTTTCCAAGTCAGGCAGTAATATATTCATAAGCATAAAAAAATCCACGCGCGATGACAGGTTTGTCCCGTCTGTTGACATAATGATGGCGAGCGCTGCAAGGGTTTACGAAGAGAAGGCAATCGGCGTGGTGCTTACAGGCATGGGCAATGACGGCAAGGCCGGCATGAAGGAGATTAAGAACAGGGGAGGTTTTACAATAGCGGAGTCCGAGGAGACAGCGGTTATCTTTGGCATGCCGAGGGAGGTTATTTCAGCAGGCGCTGCTGACAGGGTCCTGCCGCTTCAGGATATCTCTTCTGAAATACTAAAGAGAATAAGGAGGCCTTAAGGGGATATAGTTATGCCAAACATTTTACTCGTAGACGATTCTCCGGCAACAAGGCAGCTGATCAGTTTTGTTTTAAGGAAACTCCCTAACGCTAATGTTATAGAAGCGCATGACGGCACTGATGCGTTAAAAAAACTATCATCAATGACGTTTGATATATTTCTTTTAGATATTAATATGCCAATAATGGACGGCCTTAAATTAGTCGGGATGCTAAGAAATGATCATAGATATAAGGAGACTCCAGTTATTATTATTACGGCAGAGGGTGCAGAAGAAGACAGAAAGAAGGCGCTTTCTATTGGAGCTAATGCTTATATTACAAAGCCGGTCCAGACACAGGAGCTTCTAAAGACAATTAATCAGTTTCTTGGCAAATAAACCGAAAAATAGAGATAGGAATCTCCAAAAGTTCCCTCTCCCTTGACGCGAGAGGGTTAGGGTGAGGGTGAATAATAACCGAAAAGGTTACCCCTCCCCCTCGCCCCCTCCCGCAAGGGGAGGGGGATTTTAGGGCAATGACAATTTATGAGGGTTTCCTTATAAGCTCATTAGTATAAGCTGCCCTGAGTTGTCCGCATGCCGCCATAATATCTTCGCCCTTGCTCTTTCTTATAATAGCCGTCATCCCTGAATCTGTTAATATATTTTGGAAAGACAGCACATCTGATTCCAGAGGTTGTTTGAAGTTTTTTTCAGGGTCAGAGGGATTATAAGGTATAAGGTTTATCTTTGACCTTATGCCTCTAAGCAGTCTCACAAGCCTTATGGCGTCTTCTTTTGAGTCGTTTATCCCCTTAAGCAGCACATACTCAAAGGTTATGCGCCTTCTTGGAGACAGAGGGTATTTTTTACAGGCTGTTAATAGTTCTTTTAAAGGATATTTTTTATTAATAGGCATAATTTTGCTTCTTATTTCGTCAGTGGTTGCATTAAGTGATATGGCTAAGTTTATTTCAGGCCCTTTTTGTGCAAGTTCATAGATTTTAGGAACTATGCCTGCTGTTGAGACAGTAATCTTTCTTTTTGAAAATCCCATGAGCCCTGTCAGTCTCCACAATGCCAGGGCGACTTCATCAATATTATCCAGCGGCTCGCCCATGCCCATAAAGACGATATTGGTGATTTTCGCAGATAAATCTCTCTCCCTTGACGGGAGAGGGGAGGGGTGAGAGTGTTCAATTAACCTGCTTACCGTTATCACCTGATCAACAATTTCATAAGCCTTAAGGTTTCTTTTTAGTCCGAGTCTTCCGGTCATACAGAACCTGCACCCCATTCTGCAGCCTGCCTGCGATGAGATGCATAGAGTAAGGCGGTCTTTGTCAGGGATGAGCACGCTTTCTATTGTATTGCCGTCTTCAAGGCCAAAGAGAAACTTCTGAGTGCCGTCTTCAGACACCTGTCTGCTTAAAAGGGCGAGGTTGCTTATGCAGGCTGTTTCATTAAGGGACTTGCGCAACTGCAATGGCAGATCAGTCATTTCGTCAAATGAGGCTGCTAACTTTTTATATATCCAGTTCAGTATCTGTTCTGCCCTGTAAGGCTTTTGTCCGAGGCTCTCAAGACATAGGGCTATATTGTCTTTGGAAATCTCTTTAAAGTTTTTCTTCATATCTGCCGACTTAAATTTATATGTAACATTTTTCTTATTTTATATATGGTTAGGGTTGTATTTTTTTTATGCAATAAACTATTATAGCATTGCTTTTTCATTATTCTAAAAATATGATAAAGAAGATATTGATAGTGGATGATTCTCCTGTTGCAAGGAGAATGCTCAAGAGCTGCCTGCCCAAAGACAGGGGCTTTGAGCTTTTTGAAGCCTCTAACGGTAAAGAAGGATTTGAGAAATATAAGGATATAAGGCCTGATTTGACCTTTATGGACTTAACAATGCCTGTTATGACAGGCTATGAGTCATTGGAAGAGATTATTAAGTATGATAAAGATGCAATAGTCATTATAGCTACCGCTGACATACAGATGAAGGCAATCAAGACAGTCCTTGATTCAGGAGCCTACATGGTGTTAAGGAAACCATTAAAGGAAGAAGATATTCAGAAGGCCCTGTCTGTAGCAGAAGACACTCTCTTAAAACAAAAAGGAAGCGTTAATGCCTGAATCATACACCCTGACAGAAGAAGAGAGAGAGATACTTCAGGAGCTGATGAACATAGCCTTTGGCAAGTCAGCAGCAGACCTTGCAGATGTGATAAATACACATGTGGAGCTGCGCATCCCGGATATTAAGTTAATGCCTATATCTGAACTCCCTGCCTATGTGCAAGAGAAGATAAAGGGTTATACGAATATTGATATGGTTGAGCAAAGTTTCTATGGGCGTTTTAAGGGAGACGCCGTGCTGGTTTTTTCTCAAGGGGCAGGCAGAGGGCTTATTTCCTTGCTCCAGAATGACGAGCATGAGGCGTTAGAGTCAGACCCTATTGATATATTGGAAACCGAGACTCTGATGGAGGCAGGAAATATCCTTATCAGCGCGTGTGTTGGCAAGTTCGCTGAGATGTTAAAAGATGTAGTTACATATGCTCCGCCAATGGTAGTGTTTAACAAACACTACAGCGAGGCGATTAGCCTAAACCATGATAAGAAGGATATGGCGGCAATAGTAATGAAGACAGATTTTACCTTTACAAAAGGGGATGTAAGCGGCTTCCTCTTCTTAATAACCGCTCAGGAGTCAATTAAATGGCTGAAAGAGGCGCTACAATCCTTTATGGAACAGTATGAATGATATTTGAGCAGATCTTTGATTCAATAAATATAGGGATAGTGATTCTTGACAGGGACCTCAAGGTTTACGGATGGAACCGGTGGATGGAGGTTCATAGCGGAATCAATAAAGAGAAGATCAAAGGCAAGCAAATCTTTGATGTCTTTCCTAACCTGAATACGCCGAAGTTTATTCGCGGCTGCAAATCAGTCTTCACGCTTGGCAGCTTCTGTGCTTTTTCTCCAAGGCTTCACCATTACCTCTTTCCTTTCAAAAAAACAGGCTATTCCAATCAGCGGTTTGAATATATGCAGCAGAGCTGCCGCATGGGCCCTATCAGGGATGAGAATAACGAGATAAAATATCTTTTTATATATGTTGAGGATGTTACAGAGCTTGCATGCCGGGAGCAAATAATTCATGAAATGAACTTGCGGGACGGGCTTACAGGCGTGTTTAACAGGAAGTTCATGGGAGAGCGGCTGAAAAAAGAGTTCAGCAGATATAAGAGATACGGCGGCGTTTTTAGCATAATAATGTTTGATATAGATTATTTTAAGAAGGTTAATGATACATACGGCCATCTGTGCGGAGACTTTATACTTAAGTCTGTCAGCTCAAAGGTGGTGTCATTGATCAGGGATATAGATTGTATGTTTCGCTATGGCGGGGAAGAGTTCTGCTGCCTCTTGCCGGAAACAGAAATAGACCCTGCCCGGGTTGTTGCTGAGCGGTTACGGGAAGAGATTGCGCTTCAGGAAAATATATTTGAAGGCAATACAATAAAGGTTACCATGAGCCTTGGAGTTGCAGTAGTTGAAGAATTAGATGACTCTTATGAAAGACTGCTGCAGAGGGCGGACGAGGCTCTCTATAAGGCAAAAGCCGAAGGCAGAAACAGAGTAGTGGTAAGCGGTTAATAATGGTTTCCCCTTAACGGCTTCTCAATTAGCAGTCGCAAGTTACAAAAATAGCAGTTGTTTAAGTTAGGCTTATTTTGTATAATTTGTATATACAAGTTATATGGAGGTATTGAGTATGCAGTCACAGATGATTATAAGGGTTGATTCTAATACTAAGGATAAATTTCAGAAAATCGTCAGGATGGAAGGAAAAACAGGCAGTGAGAAAATAAGAGAGATGATTAAAGACTACATTGCCTGTAAAGATTTTGCGGCGACAGTTGATCGTATCTGGGATAAAATGACTACAGAATTTAAAAAGAGAGGCATTACAGAAGGTGACATAGAAAAGGCTGTTAAAGCAGTAAGGGCATCTAAGAAAAAATGAAAGTTGTGGTTGATCCCAATGTCATTATTTCATCTTTTCAAAATCCACATGGAAATCCTAACAAGATCATTGATATGTGGAAAAACGGCAAGATTATACTTTGCATGTCAGAGGAAATAGTCTTTGAATATATAGAAGTGTTAAATAGGCTTAACATTCCTAAACGGAAGACAAGAGAATTGACCGAACTGTTTAAGCTGAGAGAATATGTGAATTTTTCAACTAATGTTATACATGTAGACGCTGTAAAGGATGATCCGCAAGACAATAAATTTATAGAATGCGCTGTTGTTACGAATGCTCAATATATTATATCAGGAGATAGGCATCTGCGGGCGTTGCAAAAATATGGAGGCATCAAAATAGTTTCTCCTTCAGAGTTTTTGGAATTATGAAAAAACTCTTTTTAATCTTTCCGTGAATTCTTTTCTATTGGCGCTTTAGAGCTTATTGTTTTGCTATTTTGGGCTATTTGTGATATAAAAATTTACTGTATTGCCGGCGTGGTGGAACTGGCAGACGCGTCGGACTCAAAATCCGATAGGAGCAATCCTGTGTGGGTTCAACTCCCACCGCCGGCATTTAAAAACAGTAACGAGTGACAAGTAACGAGTAGCAAGTAAATGGTTCTTTCTCAAACTGAGTGGGTAAAGTCCCTCTCCCTTGAGAGGAGAGGGTAGGGAGAGGTTGATTAAATCAATGGCAAAAGGGTTAACGCACCTCGGACACCCTCCCCTCAATCCCCTCCCCTCAAGGGAGGGGAAGTAACTACCCACACAAAATGAGAAAGAACCATAGTAAATAATACAAAAGGAGAAAAAATGAAAAAGCATTTGCCTTTAATTTTGGTTTCTATCTTTATGTTGACAATCTTCACGCATGGTGAGCTATTTGCCGAGAATTTGCTGGGCGTTGGCATTGACAAGCAGATAGGGAAAAAGGCGACTGAGTTTACCGCTAAAGACATTTCAGATAAGGATGTGATGCTCTCTTCTTTTAAAGGAAAGCCGGTAATCGTCAATTTCTGGGCAACATGGTGTCCTTACTGCCGCCAGGAAAGGTCGTCTTTAAATTCCCTTTACAGGAATTATAAAGACAAGGGTCTGATTGTGATATCAATATCAACAGGTGAATCCAAAAGGACCGTAGAAAATTATCTCAAAAATATTCCGGCAGACTTTCTTGTACTGCTGGATAAAGAGAGGGAGATAGCACAGGCTTACGGAGTTTTTGGCCTTCCGACATCTTTTGTTATAAACCGCGACGGAGTAGTGAGGTATAAATCCACCGGCGCCAGGGATTGGTTGAGCGCTGATTCAAAAAAACAGATTGAAGAAATCTTAAAGTGAAAAAACTTGAAACAAAGAAAGATTTCTGAAAAAAAAACAGCAGTCAGGCGTGGCGTAAGAGTTGGCAATATCCCTGTAGGCGGGGCTAATCCCCTTGCCTTTATTGCAGGCCCCTGCGTAATTGAAGGCGAAAAACTCACGCTTAAGATTGCTGAAAAGCTTAAAAATATTTCTGACAATCTTGGCATTCCAATTATCTTTAAAAGCTCCTATGATAAAGCAAACAGGACATCTGTAACATCCTACAGGGGGCCTGGACTCAAAGAAGGGCTTAAGATATTAAAGCAGGTAAAAGAGATAACAGGGATGCCTGTGCTTTCGGATATTCATTCTGCAGGTGAAGCGGAATATGCGGCAGAGGTTCTGGATGTTTTACAGATACCGGCATTTTTATGCAGGCAGACAGATTTAATTATTGCCGCAGGAAAAACAGGAAAGCCTGTAAATATTAAAAAGGGGCAGTTCTTAGCTCCATGGGATGTAAGACATATTATTAACAAGGCATTATCCACAGGAAATAAGAATATACTTATTACAGAACGAGGCGTATCTTTTGGATATAATAACCTCGTTGTTGATATGCGGGCAATACCGATTATGCAGGGTTTTGGAATTTCTGTAATCTATGACGCCACGCACAGCGTGCAGCTTCCCGGAGGCATGGGGGAGAGTTCAGGCGGACAGAGAGAATTCATAGCGCCTCTTGCGAGGGCAGCAGTCTCAGCAGGCTGTGACGCAGTATTTATGGAGGTTCATGAGCGCCCTGAAAAGGCGTTATGCGATGCCCCAAACACATTAAGTATAAATGCGATGCAGTCATTAATTCAGGAGCTTATAGAGATAAGAAAGATTGTACGGGGCAAAAGATAAAAAAGAAATGACAGACATAATAGGGCATGCCAAGAAGGTATTAAAGATAGAGGCTGAGGCAGTAAAGGCGCTTATAGACAGGATTGACCATAATCTTGTAAATGCAATTGATGTAATCTGCTCATGCAGAGGCAAGGTCGTTGTTACAGGCATGGGCAAGTCAGGAATTATAGGCAAAAAAATTGCAGCTACCCTTGCGTCAACAGGCACTCCTGCATTTTTCCTGCATCCTGCTGAAGGCAGCCACGGCGATATAGGCATGGTTGCAAAGGGCGATGTTGTAATTGCTATCTCAAACAGCGGGGAGGCAGAGGAGATTACAAAGATACTGCCTGTCCTTAAAATGCTTGATATTAAGCTTATAGCTCTTACAGGCAATATAAACTCTACACTTGCTAAAGCCGCTGACATAGTTTTAGACGTCTCGGTAAAAGAAGAGGCGTGTCCTCTGGGGCTTGCCCCTACTGCCTCCACTACGGCAGCGCTTGCTATGGGTGATGCGCTTGCAGTAGCGTTGTTAAGCAAGAAGGGCATTAAGGAAGAGGATTTTGCATTCTTTCATCCCTCAGGAAGCCTTGGAAAGAGTCTCTTAATCAAGGTGAAAGATTTAATGCACGCAGGCGAAAATCTTCCGATAATACCTCACGATGCTCCGATGACAAGGGCGGTAGTAGAGATATCATCAAAAAGACTTGGCGTGACGGCTGTCACGGATAACAAGGGCGGACTTCTTGGCATAATTACAGACGGAGACTTAAGGCGCGGGATAGAGAAATGGGGCAGGGCGTTTTTTGATATGAAGGCAGAAGATGTAATGATAAAAAATCCAAAAAACATTAAGGAAGACGAGCTTGCAGCAAAGGCATTATCAATAATGGAGCAGTACTCCATCACTTCGCTCGTAGTATATGATGATAAAGAAAGGCTTTCTGGAATAATACATCTGCATGACATACTGAGACAGGGGATAGCATGAGAACAGGGTCAGGGGTCAGGGGTCAGGGGTCAAAGTTAAGGAACAGGGCTAAAAAAATTAAACTCCTCATCCTTGATGTTGACGGGGTTATGACTGACGGAAGCATTATCTTTGACAGCCGGGGCAATGAGCTTAAAATGTTTCATGTAAGAGACGGGCATGGGATAAAGATGGCGCAGCGGGCAGGCATAACAGTGGCGATCATAACAGGAAGGAATTCAAAGGTAGTTCTTAGCAGGGCAGAGGAGCTTGGGATTAAAGAGGTCTATCAGGGGGTGCATAAAAAATCAGAGGTCTATGAGGCGCTCTTAAAGAAATACAACCTGAAGGATGAGAATGTTGCGTTTATGGGAGATGATGTTGTGGATATAGAGCTGCTTAAGAGGGCAGGGCTGCCTGCTGTGCCTAAAGACGCAGATGAAGGAATAAAACACCTATCTTCTTTTATATCTTCAAAAGACGGAGGCCGCGGGGCTGTAAGGGAGTTTATAGAATTAATACTTAAATCCTCAAATCTGTGGAAGAATGTATCAGGGGAATCCCTTGCTTAATGTTCCAACTACAATTACGCTTATCAGGATCCTTTTGATCCCTGTTTTTATCCTTGTTGCCTATTCAATGCCATTGCTTGGCGCCTCTATATTTGCCATAGCATCTGTAACAGATGCCCTTGATGGATATATTGCAAGAAAGTCAAAACAGGTAACAAAGCTTGGCGTTATTCTTGATCCTATAGCTGATAAACTCCTTGTGATATCTGCCTTGATTGTGCTCGTGGACATGGGGCCTGTTCCTGCATGGATGGCAATAGTCATTATTGTAAGGGAGTTTCTTGTAACAGGGCTGAGGCTTGTAGCTCTCTCAAAAGATATTGTCATACCTGCTGAGTCAGGCGGAAAGATAAAGACAGTCCTTCAGATTGCGTCCATAATTGTCCTTCTAATACCGGCCGCTTACACAGTCATTGACCTGTATGATATAGGGATGGTTCTATTATGGGGCGCAATGCTTATCGGCATAATATCAGGCATACAGTATTTCGTGCTATTCAGCAAAAAGATGTGATAATGCAAAATCGGGGCAACTTGTGGTTTACAAGATTTTTTTCGTAGTAACTGCCTATTTCATCGGCTCTATTCCATTTGGGGTTTTAGTTGCAAAGACCAAAGGGATAGACCTTAGGAGCGTTGGAAGCAGAAATATCGGCGCAACAAATGTCCTTAGAAGCCTGGGGAAACTACCCGCTATAATAACACTCCTTGGAGATTCACTTAAGGGGGCTTTGGTTGTTTTACTCTGCAGGCTTACCATAGGGGATGAGTTTTGGGAGGGGCTTACAGGGGTATCTGCAATTTTAGGGCATATCTACTCAATGTTTCTCTCTTTTAAAGGAGGCAAGGGCGTTGCCACAGGCTTTGGGGTGCTGCTTGTTTACAGCCCCCTTGAGACCCTTATAGCCATGGGCGTATGGATAGCTACTGTACTTTATTCAAGGTATTCCTCGCTTGGCGCTGTCATCTCCTATGCAGCGCTGCCTCTGGTCTTTATTTTGTCAGGAGCTGATAAGACAAAAACTATATTTGCCGCAGCAATCTCTGTTTTAATAATCTTAAAACACAGGGAGAATATTAAAAGGCTTCTTGAAGGCACAGAGTCAAGGATAGGAGAGAAGAGGCGTGATTAAGGATCGCTCAGCGCTTCTGGATACTGATGGGTTCAGAATTTTTATAATGGTTTCTTTCCGCATTGGACACAAAAGGATGCACCTTGAAGTGTTTGGTCTCTACTATCGACATCCGACCTCACAAGCTTTTTACGAAGCCCACTTTATTGACAGTTTACGATGAGATTTAACGCAGTCCCTTAAATACAAATTAATCAGGTTTTGATAAGGGATACCAGCATCGTTAGCTAAATTCTTAAAATACTCAATGATATCTACTCCCATTCGAATTGTAACCTGTTTTTTCAATTTCTTGGCATAAGGATTCTTGCGTCCTTCCATTTTTGAAAAATCGTAT
>JACQXF010000097.1 GCA_016208855.1 Nitrospirota bacterium
AAAGAACGATCCTTGACAACTGAAATTTACTGGATTAGGTAGAAATCGACTTCCTGATTTCCCTCAGAATCGATTTTCTCTGCCCTGTCCTTATCCAACTATTATCCGTTTGCTGCCTTGACTCCTTTATAGGATGTCTTCTGACTTTCTTAATAACTAAGAACTGTCTTTAACATAAAGCAATTCCCTTATAATTTCAACATTATTTACAATCTTATCAAATACTTCAGATGCCCTATTACATCCTGTTATGTCTGCCCATTTTATATCAGGCTCTTTTTTAAACCATGTAAACTGCCTCTTTGCATACATCTTTGTGCGCTTCTTTAAAAGCCTTACAGCCTCTTCAAGAGTTATGTCTCCATTAAGATAAAGGCTTATCTCCTTATATCCGAGAGACTGCATGGCTGTCCTCTGCGGGTTCTTCTTTAGCAGTTCTTCTGTCTCCTGAACGAGGCCTTTTGCCATCATGCCATCCACCCGTTGTTCAATCAATCTGTATAGTTCTTTCCTGTCCCTTGAGAGCCCTATCTTGATAAATTCGTAAGGCACCGGATGGGTATGCAGATGCTGAAGCTCTGAGATAGGCTTGTCTTTCTTAAGCGATACCTCAAGCGCCCGTACTGTTCTTCTTACATCATTGGGGTTAATCTTTTCTGCTGATTTAGGGTCTATGCCTTTGAGTTTTTCGTGAAGATGGCCTTTTCCAAATAGCCTTTCTTCTTCCATGAGTTTTTCGCGCAGATGCCAGTCAGCGTTAGGAGCATCAAAAAGCCCCTGTGTAAGCGTCCTTATATAAAGTCCGGTTCCGCCTGCAATAACAGGTATCCTGCCACGGCTGTGAAGTTCATTAATAATGCTTGTAGCCATATCCCTAAAAAGCCCTGCGCTGAAAGACTCCTTAGGCTCAAGTATGTTAATCAGGTGATGCCTTACCTCTTTTAATTCTGGTGGAGACGGCTTGGCAGTGCCTATGTCCATGTGGCGGTAAATCTGCATTGAGTCTGCGCTTACTATCTCTGTATTCAGGGCCTTTGCAAAAAGTATTGAGGCGCCTGTCTTCCCAACGCAGGTAGGGCCAAGAAGGATAATGATTTTATTCATTTGCACTTATATTTTCCTGAAAGGCTATATTTGTTTCAATTTCTACCAAACGGTCTTCATTCATATATTCAGACTCTATCTTTTATTTCTTCTTTTTTGCTATTTTCGAGGACTTCTTCTTTTTCTTCCTCTTCGCTTCCCATTGCTCATGTTCATTGATCATCTCCTTCAGGCTGAGGCCATCTCCGGATGATTTGACGATGCTGGTGTAATCTTTTTTGTAGAGCTGTATGACTTCAATGTCTTTATTGATGAGCTGCTGTATATCATCAAGAAGTCCTTTTTCCTCTTTGCTGCAGAATGAGATCGCTTCACCGAGGTTGATGCCGCGGCCAGTCCTTCCAACCCTGTGCACATAAATCTCAGGCTTGTCCGGAAGATCATAGTTTATTACGTAATCAACATCTGGCACGTCGATCCCGCGGGCAGTGATGTCCGTGGCGATCATGATGAGACAGCGACCCTCCTTGAACTTTTTCATCACCTCAGACCGGTCGTCCTGTGTCTTTTCCCTGTGGATAGTAACTGCATCTATCTGTACCCTCTCCATGGCCTTTGCCACCCTTTCGGCGCGGACCCCTGTCCTTACAAATACGATGATCTTGCTTTCCGGGTTATCTTTAATAAATCTCTCAAGGAAAAACCGTTTGTCATCCATTTCCACAAACATGACAAAGTGCGAGACATTTTTTGAGACAGGGTCCTCCGGCGCTATCCGGATGCGTATTGCAGTGCTTTTGACCTGCGAGAAGGCGAGTTTCTTGATCTCCTTGCTGATCGTGGCTGAGAAGAAGAGCGTCTGATGCTTATTGGTGATCTTCTTTTTCACATAGATGATGTCATCAATAAACCCGAGGTCAAGCATATGGTCGGCCTCATCAAGCACAAGTGTCCTGATCCGTGAGAGATCAACGAATCCCTGGCTGATAAGATCAAACATCCGGCCCGGGGTCGCAATAAGCACGTCGATTCCGTCCTGGAGCTTTTTAATCTGCGGGTCCTGTTCAACCCCGCCGTACAAAGCAAAGGTCTTGACCTTCGTGTGCCGAGCAAGCTTTTCAAAGACTTCCCCGATCTGCATTGCCAGTTCACGCGTGGGTACCATGACAATGCACTTGATCCCATAAGCCCGCCTGCTGCTCTTCTCCCTGTGGATCATGTCAATGAGGGGAATCGCAAAAGCAGCCGTCTTACCGGTCCCGGTCTGCGCAATAGCCAGGACGTCTTCGCCTTTGAGGATCGAGGGGATGGACTTGAACTGTATGTTCGTAGGTCTGTTGAAACCCATCAGGTTAAGGTTCTTTTTAATTGTGTCTGATATATGGTACTTCTCAAATTTCATGGATTCACCTTTCGTCCCTGCTTACGTTGTTCCAACCTGGGAATTACTTAATTATACCGGAATCGGGGGACGAGTGCGCACGATTCGGAGTCACCCCAATTTTTATCTGACAACTAAACTAAAAAATGCAATAATTACTCCATATGCGAGTCTTGAAAACTTTTTAAAATAAAATGAGTATAATATTTGACCTCGGAGATTATTCCATTTAAATCTAAATATGAAGGAGTTTGAAAATGACAGAAGCAAAAGGATTGAACAAACCGGTAAAGCTGAAAAAAGACTTGGCAGAGTTTCTGGGAGCAACAGAACTTCCCAGAACAGAGATTACAAAAAAACTGTGGGACTATATCAAAGCGAATAAACTTCAGACAAAAGCTGAAAATGGAAAGCCTGAGAACGCAGGCAAGTTCATTGTGGCTGATGCTAAACTGCTCCCGATCTTTAGAAACACAAAATCCACAAGCAAATCAGGCGCAGTCACTGACCTTACAAACCTGAGTGAAGGCCAGACGATCAATATGATGCAGATGGCCGCTGTTGTTGCGGCAAACATAGAATAAGCTAAGAGTGCAGGGCCTGCATTAGCCGTATGCTGGCCCTGCTCCACTGCAGTTCAGATCGGAGAATATTTGTGACCAATAATGATATCCTGCGCCGTATCCGCTATATCTTCGACTTTAACGATTCGAAAATGATTGCGTTATTTGGCTTAGCTGATCATAAGGTAACGCGGGCGCAGATCAGCGACTGGTTAAAAAAAGATGATGATCCTGCGTTTCAGAAATGCAGCGACACTCAGCTGGCGATTTTCCTGAATGGTTTAATTAACGATAGACGAGGTAAAAAAGAAGGGCCTCAACCCGAGCCGGAGCAGCGTTTAACTAACAATATCATTTTCAGAAAATTAAAGATCGCGTTAGACCTGAAAGCCGTAGACATATTGGAAATTTTGAGCCTGGCTGGCGTACGCATTAGTGAACACGAATTAAGTGCGTTTTTCCGCAGGCCGGACCATAAACACTACCGTGACTGTAAAGATCAGATCTTGCGTAATTTTCTAAAAGGTGTGCAGCTTAAATGGAAAGCGAGCGTATTCCCAGTGGTCTTGCCACGGGGTTAGCGAGCGAATGTAATAAATAATAAAATTCCCTACATTAGATTCCCTGCGGTCTTGCCGCAGGGAGGATCAATATCGCCCTGACATTCAATAGAAAACAGTGGTTCATGAACGGTCTGTCTCTTCAATTAATATTTGAGGATACAATCGTCTGGGACAGTTCAAGCAGTTGGAACGGTAATTTTTATAAACCCGGAGAGATAAATGGCATTGCTAAGTTTAAAAGATGTGAGGCTTGCGTTCGGCGGCCCTGAACTTATCGACGGGGTGTCTTTGCAGATTGAACGCAGGGAGCGTGTCTGTCTGGTCGGCAGGAACGGGGCAGGCAAATCAACTCTTATGAAGATCATCAGCGGCGCGATCACTCCTGACGAGGGAGAGGTCATACGCGAGCAGGGACTGCGAATGGCATCGCTTGATCAGGAAGTTCCGCAGGGCTTGTCCGGGACTGTGTTTGAGACAGTGGCCTCCGGTCTCGGCGGCATGGTCGATCTACTTTCTGATTACCACTCCGTGAGCTACCGTCTCACGCATGGAGACTCAGGCGCAATAGCAGAGCTCGAACGGGTACAGCACCTGATCGAGTCCTCCGGCGGATGGCAGATACAGCAAAGGGTCGAGACCGTGCTTTCACGGCTTAGGCTGGACCCTGACGCGCCTGTTGCCGAGCTCTCCGGCGGCAACAAGAGGAGGGCATTGCTTGCAAGGGCGCTTGTTAACGAGCCGGATCTTTTGCTCCTTGATGAGCCTACGAACCATCTCGATATCGAATCAATAAACTGGCTTGAGGAATTCCTTCTTGATTTCCGGGGTTCCATACTTTTTATTACACGCGACCGGAAGTTTCTCCAGGCGCTGGCAACACGCATAATTGAACTGGACCGGGGACGGGTCACTAACTGGCCGGGTGATTACGCGACATACCTGACGAGAAGGCAGGCCGAGCTCGATGCTGAGGCGACTCAGAACGCGCTCTTTGATAAAAAGTTGGCCCAGGAGGAGACGTGGATACGCCAGGGCATCAGGGCGCGGCGCACCCGTAATGAAGGAAGGGCGAGGGCTTTAAAGGAGCTGAGGAGGCAACGCCTCGCAAGACGCGAACAGACCGGCAGCGCGGCAATGAAACTTAACGAGGCTGAGAGGTCCGGTAAATTGGTTATTGAGGCAAAAGGGATAAGCTGCATCTACGATGGCCGTCACCTCTTCCGCGATTTCTCCACGACCATCATGCGCGGAGACAAGATCGGCATTATAGGCCCGAACGGTTCGGGCAAGACCACGCTGCTCAGTATGTTGCTTGGATTAATGGAGCCCCACAGCGGCTCCGTGCGCATGGGGACAAAGATCGAGGTCGCGTATTTCGACCAGCATCGTGAGCAGTTGATCGATGACAAATCGGTCATGGACAATGTGGCGGACGGATGCAAGCATGTGACGGTCAATGGAAAGACGAGGCACATTATCGGCTATCTCGAGGATTTTCTCTTCCCGCCGGAAAGGGCACGCTCTCCCGTAAAGGTCCTCTCAGGCGGCGAGCGAAACCGGGCGCTGCTGGCAAGGCTTTTCACTAAACCCTCTAACGTACTGGTAATGGACGAACCCACTAATGACCTTGACACCGATACCCTCGAACTCCTCGAGGAAATGCTGATGGACTACGAAGGCACTGTCCTGCTCGTAAGCCATGACAGGGCATTCCTCAATAACATCGTTACAAGCACTATAGTCTTTGAGGGTGACGGAAGGCTTGAAGAATATGTAGGCGGCTATGACGACTGGCTGCAGCAGCGCATACCGGAAGCTCCTGAACAAACGCAAAAGGCTCCAAAGCCCGTAAGGCCGCGGCCTAAGCAAGAGCGTCCGCGCATCCTCACATTTAAAGAAAAAAAGGAACTCGAGGAATTGCCTCCGCTGATAGAATCTCTCGAAGCCGAGCGCGACGAACTTTTTGTAATACTTGCAAGCCCTGAATTCTATCAGCAGAAGGAAAGCAGGGTGCCGGAGACAAAGGCCAGACTAGGGGAACTGGAAGAAGAGATCACTAAATCTTATGCCCGGTGGGAGCTGCTGGAAGCAATACTCAATTCGCAGCCTGCTTAGGGAAATCAAAAGATATGACTGATTCATTCAATATAGTTTTCCCTGTTTTTGGTGTCAAAACTAATATCCTGATACCTCCCCTCATCGCAATGATAATTTCCATCTGCCTGTCTATCCCATTGCAGGAGCTTCATTAATGGGGACTTTTATAAATTGGCTTGACATTATAACACCGAAAAATAGAGATAGAACTTCCCAGAAGTTTCCCCTCCCTTGAGGGGAGGGGATTAAGGGGAGGGTGAATAATGTCCATAAAGGTTACCCCTCCCCCTCGCCCCCTCCCGCAAGGGGAGGGGGTTTGAGAGGAATAACATAAGAGCGGCGCTTAAGAGCCTTGCAGGGCAATGGAATTTAGGGCCGGATGTAAATGTGGATATTGAAATACCTAAAAGCGAGGCGCACGGCGACCTTGCCACTACTATAGCTATGAACCTTGCCAGGCCGCTTAAGAAGCCGCCGAGAAAGATAGCAGAGGAGCTGGTCTCTGAAATAAAAAAATACGAAAGCCCTTTTGAAAAAATAGATATAGCAGGCGCAGGATTTATAAACTTTACATTTAAAAAAGAATACCTTTATAAAGGCCTAAACAGGCTTCTTAAGGAAGGGTATGAGTTTTTAAAACAAGATATAGGCAAGGGAAGAAAAATTCAAATAGAGTTTGTAAGCGCTAACCCTACAGGGCCTCTCCATATCGGCCATGGAAGGGGCGCTGCCTACGGCAATGCCCTTAGCAATATACTTAAGGCGGCAGGCTACAATGTTCAGAAGGAATACTACATAAATGATGCAGGCATGCAGGTAAGACTGCTGGGGCAGTCTGTCTATGTGAGGTATCAGCAACTGCTTGGCAATGATATACCATTTCCGGAAGAGGGCTATAAGGGAAGCTACATTGAGAATATTTCAGAGGAGATAATAAAAGAAGTCAGCAATAAGTATCTTGATGTTTCATTTGGAGAGTGCTCGGAATTTTTCACAGACTATGCATATAAAAGGATGCTTGCCGATATTTCAAAAGACTTGCAGGATTTTGGCGTTACTTTTGACAGGTGGCAGAGCGAAAAAGAGCTTTATCAGAAGACCGAAGGAGGCGCTGAGGAGTCTATAGTTCAGGATGCCATAGATGAGCTCAGGGTAATGGGATATATATATGAAAAAGACGGGGCAATATGGTTTAGGTCAACGGATTTTGGAGATGACAAAGACAGGGTTATTGTAAAGAAGGACGGCGAATATACATACTTTGCATCAGATATCGCCTACCATAAAGACAAGCTTGACAGGGGTTTTGATGCTATTGTAAACATCTGGGGCGCTGACCATCATGGTTATATCCCAAGGATAAGGGCAGTGCTCAGGGCATTTAGTCTTCCTGAGGAGAAATTTAAGGTAATACTTATACAGATGGTAACGCTGCTAAGGCATGGGAGCCCTGTCTCTATGTCAAAAAGGGCAGGAGAGTTTATAACGCTTCGTGAGGTGGTTGATGAAGTAGGCGCTGATACCACAAAGTTTATCTTTCTTACAAGAAGGTCTGAGGCCTCCCTTGATTTTGATATTGATATTGCAAAGGAGCAGTCCTCTGAAAACCCTGTATTTTATGTGCAGTATGCCTTTGCAAGGATAGCGAGCATATTCAGGCAGGCAGAAAAGACAGATCACAGAGCACAGGGCACAGAACACAGACAAGATGTGGAGTTCTCAGTATTAAAAGAGAATGAGGAAACTCTTCTTATTAAGAAGCTTCTTCAGTATCCTATTATCTTTGAAGGAGCGGCATATGCCTTTGAACCTCACAGGATAACTTATTATCTTCAGGAACTGGCCAAGCTGTTTCATTCTTATTACAATAAACACAGGGTGATATCCGATGAAGAAGCGCTGACAAATGCAAGGCTTCAGCTGTGCAGGGCTGTGCAGATAGTGCTTCAGGAAGGATTACACATGCTTGGGGTTAGCGCCCCGGAAAGGATGTAGAGATGCTGTATACAATATTTTTAATAATTCATGTGCTTTCAGTGGTTGTATGGATTGGCGGGGTGTCGTTTGTCACGATGGTGATGTTTCCAATCATTCAGAGGGAGCAGAACTCTCTTGAGCAGGTGATGATGTTTCAGGGAGTGGAGCACAGGTTTGCAAGGATTGCGCGGATGCTCGTAATATTAGCCGGAATATCAGGTCTTTATCTTCTGCATGTGAAGGGCTTTAGTTTTGCCGCTGGGGTAATGATATTTATATGGACGCTGTATGCGTCGCTCTTATTCTTTCTGGAGAAGATAATATTTAAGAAGCTCTTTAGCACGCCTTCTGCCAAACAGCTTGATACAAAGCAGATATTCTTCAGATTGCAGGCATTTCACTATGTCATCTTAGCCTTTAGTTTTTTTGCCATTGCAGCAGGCGTATGGGCAGGGCATCAGTAATTTTACTATTTTACTTTAAAAGTATTTGACATTTGAAGCGAGAGTGTCTGATAAAATTCGTTTGCTTTATGCAGAGTCTGAGGAAGTGATTGCTTTTGCCTTTTTGGGAAATCATGATGATGTCAAAAGATATATAAAAAAGTTTAGATAAAACTCAGAATGATTAATTTTGAAATTAAAAAAAAAGACCATTTAGCAAGAAGATGCTGCATCTCTACAAAGCGCGGCGCTATTAACACCCCTGCATTCATGCCTGTGGGCACAAATGCCACTGTCAAGGCGATGAGTCCTGACGAACTCAGCGGCATTGGCTCTGAGATTATTCTAAGCAATACATATCATCTCTATCTTAGACCAGGACATGAGATAATCAGGGAGCTTGGCGGGCTTCACAGATTTATGAACTGGCATGGGCCCATCCTTACAGACAGCGGAGGCTTTCAGGTATTCAGCCTTTCTCCGTTAAGAAAGATAACGAATGAGGGCGTTACATTTAGATCCCACCTTGACGGCTCAACCCATTTCCTCACGCCTGAACTTGTAATGGATATTCAACGCTCTCTCGGCTCAGATATTGCCATGGTCTTTGATGAGTGCGCCCCTTACCCTGCAACGAGAGAATATGTAATTGACTCGCTTAAGTTAACAACTGAGTGGGCAAGGAGGTGCAAAGAATACCACGAAAAAGTAAGCACTAAACAGTATGGAGTAAGCAGTAAAGGGGTAACCGATAGCGAAAGTGCTTACTGCCTACTGCCTACTGCCTACTTCAAACAGGCATTATTCGGCATTGTTCAGGGCGGTGTATATAACGACCTAAGAAAGCAAAGCGTAGAGGAATTAATTGCTATGGATTTTGACGGATATGCAATCGGCGGCCTGAGTGTAGGAGAGCCAAAAGAGATAATGTATGAAGTAATGAATTATACCGCTCCACTCCTTCCAGAGAATAAGCCTCGCTATCTCATGGGAATAGGAGACCTTGCAGATGTACTTGAGGCTGTCAGTGCAGGAATTGATATGTTTGACTGCGTGATGCCGACAAGGAATGCCCGTAATGGAACGCTGTTTACAAGCATCGGGAGGATCAGCATCAAAAGAGAGGAGTTCAAGGCTGACCCTAATCCACTTGACCCAAATTGCGGTTGTTATACCTGCAGGAATTATTCGCTGGCATATCTGAGGCACCTCTTTATGAATAAAGAAATTCTCTCAATGAGGCTGAACACTATTCATAACCTTTATTTTTATCTTAATTTCTTTAAAGAAATGAGAGATGCTATTGAGGGCGGAGAGTTTAGAGGGTTTAAAAACCGATGGAATGAAGTTCTTAAAACCTCTAAGGATGAATTATAAGTTTTAGAGAGCCTGTTGCACGAACCTCAATTCCATAGAGCCATGCTAAAATAGAGGCCATAGAAAACAGAAAAGGAGAAGAGATGGCCTATAACATCAAGACAATCAATCGGCAGCAGATATATCTAATGCCGCCGAGCTTACAGGA